>NZ_JBMCZA010000215.1:29452-98068 GCF_048654705.1 Nocardioides sp. CPCC 206348 | reverse complement strand
GCCACCTGCGCGGCCCGGGAATGCAGCACGATCGCGTC
This sequence comes from Nocardioides sp. CPCC 206348, assembly GCF_048654705.1. Classification (NCBI taxonomy): domain Bacteria; kingdom Bacillati; phylum Actinomycetota; class Actinomycetes; order Propionibacteriales; family Nocardioidaceae; genus Nocardioides; species Nocardioides sp. CPCC 206348. Next base: position 98,030 of record NZ_JBMCZA010000215.1, on the reverse strand, counting down.
CTGGACCGCCCGCCACGCAGCGGGTTCGATGTCACGGGCGCGACCCAGCGACGCGGCCAGGTCGGCATAGCCGACGATCACCGCGGTCAGCCGCCGGACATCGGACACGATGTCGGCCAGGGCAACGACACCGGCGGCGGTCTCGACCAGGGCCTGAACGCCGACCTCTTCGGTCCGGCCGACCTCGGCCTCGAGACCAGCGAGAAGGCGTTCGACGAAACCGAGGTCCGCCCGCGACTCCACCTTCGGCAGCACGACCGACGACACCCGAGTGATCGACGCCGCAACCTCCAGGTCGCGGTGACACCAGGGAGTGCCGATCGCGTTGACCCGGACCGCGACCTGCGGACCCCCGGCGGGCCAGACGAAGGTGGCCAATTGTGCGCGGGCACGGTCCTTGTCGTCGTACGCGACGGCGTCCTCGAGGTCGATGACGACCTCGTCGGCGCCGGACTCCAGCGCCTTGGTGAGCTTGCGGTCGTCACCGGCCGGAACACAGAGGGCGGAGCGGCGGGTGACGTGCGCGACGTTGACCACGGACATTCTTTTAATCTACATTAAACAGTGTTCGGCAAGCAATCGAGTCCCGGAGGAACGAGCACACCATGGCGAAGCTGTCGTCGGAAGAGCAGGAAGTCGTCGCCCTGGTGCGCGACTGGATCGACCGGGACGTGCGCGGCAAGGTGGCCGAGATCGAGCACGCCAACGAGTACCCGGAGAAGTGGATCGAGCAGATGAAGCAGCTCGGCATCTTCGGGCTCGCCATCCCCGAGCCGTACGGCGACGTGGCCGTGTCCATGCCTTGCTACGTCGAGGTCACCACGGAGCTGGCCCGCGGCTGGATGAGCCTCGCCGGCGCGATGGGCGGCCACACCGTCGTCTCGAAGCTGATCCTGCAGTTCGGCACCGAGGAGCAGAAGCAGCGCTACCTGCCGCGGATGGCGACCGGTGAGCTGCGCGCCACCATGGCCCTCACCGAGCCCGGCGGCGGTTCGGACCTGCAGGCGATGAAGACCGTCGCACGCCTCGACGGCGACGAGTACGTCGTCAAGGGCTCCAAGACCTGGATCAGCAACGCCCGACGCTCGGGCCTGATCGCGTTGCTCTGCAAGACGGACCCCAAGGCCGAGCCCCGCCACAAGGGCATCTCGATCCTGCTCGTCGAGCACGGGCCCGGCCTGACCGTTTCGCGCGACCTTCCCAAGCTCGGCTACAAGGGCGTGGAGTCCTGCGAGCTCTCGTTCGACGACTTCCGCACGCCCGTCGACACGCTCCTGGGCGGGGTCGAGGGCAAGGGCTTCGCGCAGATGATGCGCGGCCTCGAGACCGGACGCCTGCAGGTCGCCTCCCGCGCCCTCGGCGTCGGGCAGGCCGCCTTCGACGACGCACTCGCCTACGCCCAGGTCCGCGAATCCATGGGCAAGGCGATCTGGAAGCACCAGTCGATCGGCAACTACCTCGCCGACATGGCCACCAAGCTCACCGCAGCACGCCAGCTGGTGCTGTTCGCCGCCGAGAAGTACGACGCCGGAGAGCGCTGCGACATGGAAGCCGGGATGGCCAAGCTCTACGCCTCCGAGATCGCCATGGAGATCGCGCTGGACGCCGTCCGCATCCATGGCGGCTACGGCTACTCCACGGAGTACGACGTCGAGCGCTACTTCCGCGACGCGCCCCTGATGATCGTCGGCGAGGGCACCAACGAGATCCAGCGCAACGTGATCGCCGCCCAGCTGGTCAAGCGCGGCGGGCTGGGACGCTGACCCGCGCGGGTCGAGCATGTGAATCTGTGAAGCACGATTAGAATCCGGACATGGCGAAGAATCCCGGGAGCCCGACGCTGACACCCGCCCGTGAGGGCAAGGCAGGCGACAAGAAGTCCGCACGCACCCGGGTGCGGATCCTTGACGCAGCGGCGCAGGTGCTGAGCGCCAAGGGGTACGCCGGCATGCGGCTCAGCGACGTCGCGGAGGTCGCCGAGCTCCAGGCGCCGGCGATCTACTACTACTTCCCCTCGCGTGATGACCTCATCGAGGAGGTCATGTGGGTCGGCCTCGCCGAGATGCGGGAGTACCTCACCAAGGCCCTCGCCGCGGCTCCCGCCGAGGCGACCGCGATGGAGCGGATCCTGATCGGCGTCGAGACACACCTTCGCCACGAGCTGGAGATCTCCGACTACACCACTGCGGCGATCCGCAACGCCGGCCAGCTCCCGGACCAGATCCGGGAACGCCACGACGCCGAGGAGAAGAAGTACGGCGCCGTGTGGCGCGAGCTGTTCAAGGCCGCCGCCGCATCCGGCGAGCTCCGCGAGGACCTCGATCCCTACCTTGCCCAGATGCTCGTGATGGGCACCATCAACTGGACGGCCGAGTGGTGGCAGCCGAACCGGGCCACCATCGACCGGGTCGTCGCGAACGCCCAGTCCTTCGTGGAGAATGCACTCTCCCCGACCGCCTGAACAGGGCTCAGGCCTGCTCGCTGAGCTCCACGCAGCGGGCGGCCACGGCAGCAGCCTCGTCGACCCCGAGACCCAGCAGGCGCAGGGTCAGCTCGGCCTGGACGGCGATCACCGACCGGTCGTGCTGCTCGCCGTCGAGGATCCGTCGAATCAGGGCGAGTGACCCTGCGACGACGTTGTGAACGACGACGTCGGCGTCCGGCACGATGAAGCGCCCGGCGTCGACACCTGCACGAACGACCTCCATCGCCTGCGGCCCCATCGCCCTGGAGTAGACCAGGTCGGAGTGGTCGAGGTGGACCAGCAACCGGGCGAGGTCGGGGTCCGTGAACGCGATGCCGACGATGCGCAACACGGCCAGCGCCGTGGTGACGGCCGGGTCCTGGTCGCGATTCGCGTCGTTGATACCTGCCGTCGCGGCCATCTCGGCGAGGGACTCCTCCACCACCGCCTCAACCAGCTCCTCCTTGTTGGAGAAGTAGTTGTAGAACGACCCGAGCGCGACGTCGGCCTCCTCGGTGATGTCCTGGATCTTCAGACCCGCGACGCCATGGGTGCCGATCAGCGTGCGTCCCGCAGCAACAAGGACACCACGCGTGCGCACCCGGCGCCGGTCGTAACGACTCTCCCCCGCAGAAGCCCCAGCCATGGAGATCAGACTACGGCCGGCATCTTCGGCCCCGAACCGATGGTGATCTCGGGAGGCGGCACGGAGCCCTCAGGCACTCCGAAGATCGCTGCCTTGACGATGGCGAGCTTGCCCCTGACCGCGACCTCGTCATCGGGACGGCAGACGACGAACGACAGCACCCAGACGCAGGTGAGGGCCAGCCCCACGGTCACCAGGAACGCCACGTGGCTCACCCAGAGCGGCGCATCCAGGTTGAGCGCGGTCCACACCGGCCACGCCGCGGCACCGTTGCCGATGCCGTCGGCCATCGGGATGAACGGGATCACCAGGGCGATCCGCCATCCGGGCAGGTACGGCTTGAGGCGGTAGATGAGGGCCCCTGCCGTGAGCGGCATGATCGGGTTCACGAAGACCCACCACAGCGGCAGACCCCAGAAGCTCATCGGCTGCGGTCCGTAGTACTCGTAGGCGCCCATCAGCACGCCCGGGCTCTCCAGCCCGATGTTGATGAACACGTCCATCAGGTACAGCTGGAACAGGCCGCTCACCGTGATGCCGTTGGAGAAGACCCGGTAGGCGAGATAGGCCAGCCCGCCGACGTACCAGATGTAGACGAAGTTGATGAAGAGCGGGAAGTCGCGCCCCATCGACGTGAACGTCGTCAGGTGGGCACCTTCGCGGATGTAGCAGAGCCCGAGCGTGTCGACGATCGGCTCGAAGAGGCAGGCGATGCCGCCACCGACCAGGCAGACAGCGAGCAACGGACCGCGACCGGTCACCAGGTGGCGGACTGCGAAGAACACCCCGATGACGACAGGGATCCCGAGAAAGACCGTGAAGGCGATCTCGGGACCGTACGGCATCTCGGTGGTCGGGTGGGCCGGGATCTCCCGGGCGGCAGTGGCAAGCATGCGTCGCACCCTAGTTCTAAACTGAGATTAATTTCAATATTGAAAAGTTGTTCATTCTCTGCCAGTGTGGTGGCCGTCACGATCGCCGCCACCCGCAGGAGTCCTCATGAACCACGCCGTCCACCCGCCCGAGACGGACCTGCTCCTGCCCCTGCCGGAGACCGGCGCGCAGTGGGACCCCCACACGATCCACACCCATTACTTCGGGTTCTCCGTGCCCCAGGCGTCGATCGGCGCCTTCCTCTACATCCGCTACCAGCCGACCTTCCCGCTGAGCCAGGGCGGGGTGGCGATCTTCCAGGGCCTCGACAACCTCAACGTGCTCGACATCGCGCACCTCGACTACGAGGTCACCATGCCGTGGCCGGACGTGGACGGGAACGTCATCACCACCGCCAACGGGCTGCGCGTCGAGTTCCTCGAGCCCGGCCGGATCGCGCGGGTGAGCTACACCAGCAAGGACGGGCGTACGTCGTTCGACGTGACCCAGACGGCCGTCACGCCACTGCTCGCCCGCGGTCACGTGATGCCCGGCGAGGACGACCACCACGGCGACCCCGGTCGCGTCCCCGGCGGGAGCGAACAGTTCATGCACTGCGTCGGCTCACTGGTCCTCGACGGCGTGGAGCACGACGTCGACTGCTTCGCGCCGCGCGATCGCTCCTGGCGCCAGGTCCGCACCGAGGACCAGGGCGGCGTGCCGGTCCCGCCGGTCGGCTGGTCGCCGATGTACTTCGGGGAGGACCTGGTGTTCAACCAGATCAGCTTCGAGGCGCCGGACACCGACCCCGGCTGGGCCGGCGTCTACGACGTCCCGGACGGCGCACCGACCCACCACTTCGCCTGGTTGATCAACAAGGGCGAGACCCGCCAGGTCACCCGGATCCGCCGCAACGTCGTGGAGCGCCAGCCGCACACCTTCGCCACGCTGCGCCAGGAGGTCGAGGCCACCGATGAGGACGGCCGGGTCTGGCGCTTCACCGGCGAGGCGATCGCCACCGCCACCATCCCGGCGTGGCCCAACGTCTCCTTCCACGACAGCGTCTTCCGCTGGACCGACGAGGAGGGCCGGATCGCCCACGCCACCTACCAGGAGATCTGGTTCGACAAGTACCAACGGGCGATGGCCGCCCGCGCCGCAGAGCCCACGACCGAGCCCACCACCCGCATCGAAGGAGACAACTGATGGCCCTCGCGAACACGGACCCGGCAGAGATCCGCGGCGCACTCGAGACCTGGCTTGCCGGACACCTGACGCGAGCCGTGATCACCGACTGCGATGTCCCCGCTGCCAGCGGGATGTCGAACCTCACCGTGCTCTTCAGCGCCACGTGGGAGGGCGGAACGGGCGACTTCGTCGCTCGCGTCGCCCCGTCCGGGCCGGCCGTCTTCATGGAGTACGACCTCCCCAAGGAGGCGACGGTCATGAATGCCCTCGCCGGTGTCGGGCTGCCGGTTCCGGTGGTGCGCTGGGTGGAGACGGACCCGGCCGTGCTCGGGGCGCCGTTCCTGGTGATGGAGCGCGCGCTCGGCCGGGTGCCGGCCGATGACCCGCCCTTCACTGCCACCGGCTGGGTCCTCGACCTCACCGACGACGAGCGCGGTCGCCTGTGCGTCAACTCGCTCCAGGCGATGGCCAGCATCCACAACGTCGACTGGCGCCACCACGGGCTGGACCTTCTCGCCCCCGCGGACGGCTCCGATCCCTTCGACGCCGAGCTGGAGAAGTGGGACCGGATCGATGAGTGGGCCCGTGCTGGCGACACCAATCCGACCACCGCCGCCGGATTCGCCTGGCTTCGCGACAACCGACCGCTCGACGACCGCGACCCCGTGCTGCTCTGGGGCGACGCGCGGATCGGCAACATGCTCTTCGGCGACGACCTCCAGGTGAACGCCATCCTCGACTGGGAGATGGTCGGACTCGGACAGCCCGACGCCGAGGTCGCCTGGTGGCTCTTCCTGCTGCGCCATCACACCGAAGGCATCGGTATGCCCTACCCGGGCGGATTCCCCAGCCGCGACGAGGTCGTGGACATCTACGAGAAGGCAGCCGGTCGCTCGATCGACCATCTCGACTACTACGAGGTCTGGGCAGCGGTGCGCCTGTCGGTCCTGATGCACCGCGCAGGGAACCTGATGGTCGAGATCGGGCTGCTCCCGGCCGATGCGCCGATGAAGTACAGCAACCCGGCGAGCCAGCTGCTGGCGAAGCTCATCGGCGTACCGGCGCCGGGCGGCGACGCCCAGAGCTTCATCGGCAACAGGTGAGGAGACAACGGTGACGACCACCCACCTGGACACGGCCTGGGGCGCGCTGTCCCAGCCGGTCCACGTCGACGCGGCCGGCCCGGCCGATCCGACCTGGAAGGACAATGCCTACCTGTCCTTCTGGGACGTCGAACGCCGCACCTTCGGCTCGTTCCACGTCTCGACATCTCCGAACGCCCTTGCCGGTCGGCGCGCACGGTGCTCCTTGCAGCTCCCCGACGGCCGGTTGGTCGAGATCGTCGAGGACCTCGACCCCGGGACCTTCGCCAGTCGGTCCATCTCCTTCGGACTCGACGGTGTCGTCACCGTCGCGCATCCCGACCTGACGGCGCGGTTCGTGAATGTTCCGCTGCACACCGCCGCGGACTACTCGGCCACCGACCTGATCCCCGCACTGGTGGCCGGGCAGCCGCTCCAGCACTTCCAGCAGGGCTGCGCAGTCTCGGGCTCGTTCGAGTCCTCCGGCCAGCAGTGGCTCGTGGATGGCTTCGGCATGCGAGACCGGACCTGGGGGTTCCGTGACGAGACGGCGCAGTGGATCGAGTACGCCGGCCTCGTCGGGGTCTTCGACGGCGTGTTCATCACGGCGATGAAGTTCCTGTCCGCGGACGGGTCCCTGAAGGCCGACGGCTTCCTCATCGACGCGACGGGGAGCCACCGGATCACGGCGATCGCCTTGCGTCGTACGGCGGCCGCGCAGTTCCTGCGCGCGACGCTGACCCTCGTCGACGGCTCCAGCCGGGTCGTGGCCCTGGTCGACCGAGTGGCCGGGTTCTTCGTGCCCATGGGCGCCGAGACCGACGGGCCTGCGTTCGGCGCCCATGACGACTTCATGCTCCTGGAGCTCGACGGATCCGCCGGCGGCGGCTTCCTCGAGCAGGGCATCCTGCACCGGGTCTGCTGAGCCATGGACGAGATCGACACCCGACGCCGCGTCCAGGTCGCCATGGCCTGGTGCGGGCCGCTGTTCACCCTGTGCCTCTTCGGTGGTTGGGGCCTGCTCGGGGGCTTCATCCCGCTGGTACCGGCCACCGACTCGGCGGCCGAGGTGGCCGAGCACTACGCAAACAACCAGTCACTGCACCTGACCGGCCTCACCATTGCGATGGCCGGCGCGTTCCTGACCCTGCCGTTCTCCCTCGTGGTCAGCATGCAGATGCGACGCGCGGAGAGAGGCTTCCCGGTCATGTCCGTGCTGCAGTTCGCGTCCGGGATCATCGTCACGATGGTGCTGACAGTGCCGATCGTGTTCTTCATGGTCGGCTCGTTCCGGCCGGAGCGGCCAGCCGACATCACGCTCGCCTTCAACGACCTGTCCTACATCCTGCTGATCATCCCGTGGCCGCCCGTCGTCGGGCAGCTCGTTGCCATTGCGCTGGCCACCCTCGGCGACCGCTCCCCCGATCCGGTCTTCCCCCGCTGGGTTGCCTGGTTCAGTCTCTGGCTGGCCTTCCTGGTCCTGCCCGCAACCCTCATCGCGTTCTTCGCAGACGGTGTCTTCGCCTGGACCGGGCTGATCGGGTTCTGGATCCCGGCTGCGGCCTTCGGTGCCTGGTACCTCGTCATGACCTGGGTCCTCCTCCGCGCCATCCGCCACGAAGCCGCCACCACCACTGCCACCGAACTGGAGCTCTCCCATGCCTGACCCGAAGGCACCCGCCGACGTCCTCGTCATCGGCGCCGGCCACAACGGCCTGGTCGCCGCCTGCTACCTCGCGAAGGCCGGCATGACGGTCGAGGTCGTCGAGGCCTCGCCCACCATCGGCGGGATGATCTCGACCAACCCGATCTTCCCCGACGCCCCCGGCCACCTGATCAACGAAGGCGGCATCCAGGCCTCGCTCTTCCGCTCCTCGGGCATCGAGGACCACCTGGAGCTGAAGAAGTACGGCTTCAAGCAGATCATCGCCGACCCGTTCCACGTCCACCTCGACCCCGAGGGGCCGTCACTGGCGTTCTGGCACGACCCGGCGAAGACGGTCGAGGAGCTGCGCCACTTCTCCCCCAGGGACGCCCGCGCCTACGAGGCCTTCGCCCGCTCCCTCGACGCCGCCATGGACCTGGCGATTCCCTACATGAACGGTCACCCGCTGCGCCCCGGCTCCGAACTGATCCGTGAGCTGCCGAAGGCGCTGAAGAAGCGCAAGGAGCTGCTGCCGCTCACGACCTTCCTCACCACGTCGCACAAGGAGTTCATCGAGGAGCGGTTCGACACACCCCTGCTGCGGGCGGCCCTGGCCTCGATGCCGCCGTTCTGCTGGATGACGCAGGACGGTACGGCGTGGGCACTGATCTACATCGCGATGTGCCACCGGACGAACTCCGCCCGCTTCCAGGGCGGCACCGGCGCGCTCACCAACGCGCTCACGCAGTGCCTGATCGAGCACGGCGGCTCGGTGCGCGTGAACAGCCGGGTGTCCGAGCTGGTCATGCGCGGCGACACCGTGGCCGGCGTACGACTGGACAACGGGGAAGAGCTGCTCGCGACGACGACCCTCGCGTCCTGCAGCCCGAAGGCCACGCTGGCCCAGCTGCTGCCCGAGGGCACCCTGCCTGATCACCTCGAGCGGAGGGCGCTCGCGATTCCGACCAACGTGCTGGAGACGACGACCCTCAAGATCGACGTCGCGGTGTCGGGTCGGCTGACCATGCCCCGGCACAACGCGTGGCGCAAGGACGGCCTCGACCTGACCGAACCGATCGTGAGCTGGCAGACCTACGAGGACCACCTCGACGCATGGAACAGCGCCGTACAGCGGGTCTATCCGGAGAACGAGTGCTTCATCGGCATCGTCCCGTCGCGCCTGGACCCCACGCAGGCACCGGACGGCCAGGACACCTTCTGGGCGTGGTCCGGCATCTTCCCCCGCAACCCGAAGGTGCCGTGGGAGGAGATGCGCGAGCAGATCGGCAACAAGGTCCTCAAGGAGTCCTCGCTCTACTACGAGGGCCTCGACAGCATGGAGATCAGCCGACGGGTGATGTCAGCGCCCGAGCTCGAGGAGCGCTTCAACGTCCCGGACGGCAACGTCTATCACGTGGAGCCAGTCGGGATGCGGTTCGGCGGACTCCGTCCGGCGCAGGGATTCGGTGGCTACGAGACCCCCGTCCCCGGCCTGTGGATCACCGGCGCCGGCACCCACCCGACGGGCGGAATCTCCGGCCTGCCGGGCAAGAACGCCGCCGAGGCGTTGATCCGCGCCAACCGAGACGGTGCGCTGACGCGGTTGAAGAAGCGTTTCGCCTGACGTCAGGTGAGGCGGCGGAGGAACCGGTCGATCCCGGCGTCGCTGGCCCCATGCGCCAGGAACCAGCCGCGCGGACCCTCGGGGTGGCCGGTGACGTCGGCGATCACGAGACCGATCGCATCGGCCGGTGTCGCCGCCCACTCGGGTTGCCAGTGGTCGGCGTCGATCGCGCCGCGGTCCACCAGTCGGGCGAGCACTCCCGCCATCTCGGGCTCGGTGCGCTGGTAGTCGGCGACGACCTCGTCCTTGGGGACGCCGACGAGCAGCAGCAGCGCCGCGATGCTCGCGCCCGTGCGGTCCTTGCCGGCGGCGCAATGGAGGTACGTCGGTCCGTCGCCGATCAGGTCGAGCAGGCCGGCGATGCCCGGTCCGGCCTTCGCGACCAGGTCGCGATAGACGGCCAGCAGGGCTCCGTGGCGCGGCATCGCGCCGAGCTCGGCGGCGTCGAACAGCTCGCGAACCACCCGCGTGGTCCCTTCCGGCCACGTGTACGGCGACCGGGCTCGCTCCTTCGCGGACCGCAGGTCGATCACGGTGGCCGGCGGCCAGGTCACGTGCGCCGGTGGCTCGTCGCCGTCGTACAAGGCATCACCGCGGAGCAGCACTCCGCTGCGGGTGACGCCGCCGCCGGTCAGCGGCAGCCCACCGACGTCGCGCACGTTGACCGGACCAGTCACCCGATCACCTCGACCGTTCCCGCGTCGCCGTCCAGCCGCAGCAGCTGGCCGTCCTGGATCCGGTGGCTGCCCGTCTCCGTGCCGCACACGCAGGGGATGCCGAGCTCGCGCGCCACGATCGGTCCGTGGCTGAGCAGCCCGCCGTGGTCGGTGACCACACCGCCCGCGACGAGGAACAGCGACACCCAGCTGGGGTCGGTGGTCTCGCAGACGAGGATGTCGCCGTCGTCGAGCTCCACCTCGTTGGGATCGCGTACGACGCGAGCCCGGCCCTCCACGACACCGCCACTGGCGGCCACGCCGGTCACCACATCACCCAGAACAGCAGCCGCACCCGCGCCGTCGCCGGCCTTGACCACGTCGGGGACGCCGGACCAGGCGTGGGGGAGCCGCAGTCCCTGGCGGACGTCGTAGTCAGCGGCACGGCGGGCGACGAGGTCGCGCTGGTCGGTGCTGACCCCCGCGACCAGCTGGTCATGGCGCAGATGGAAGACGTCGTCACGCGCGGCGATCACGTCGCGCTCGACGAGGATCTCGCCGAGACGACGGGTCGCCGCACGTGCCACGTCGAAGGTGAGCAGGTAGCCGGCCTTGCCCTGTTCGCGCAGGGCCAGGAACCGGGACGTGACCCGCAGCAGGAACGCTGTCGGTCTGCGCTTCAGCCGCGGGGTCGCCGTCAGCAAGGTGGCAATCGCCTGCTCCCTCACCGCCACCTGCGCTGCACTCCGCACCTTCGGCGACCGGGGCGATCCTGGCGCGATGGCGCGGTAGTCGTCGAGCCGGGCCAGGATGGGCGCCGGGTTCTCCCGCCAGACCGATCCGGCGAGCTGGCCCTCCCCCGGCCCGTGGTAACCGTGCCGGTCGGAGAACTCCGTCATCGTGATCTCGCCGTGGGCCAGCGCCCAGAGGTCGTGGGCGACCTCGTTCTCGTCGGACCCGACACCCGAGAGCAGCTGGCCCTCGAGCCCCTCGTGGCCGGCCGCCTTCGCCGCGTCGGCGACCTTGTCGGCGAAGCTGGAGCTGATCATCGCGACACCCATGTGGATCGACATGACGTCCTCGAACCGCTGACGCGCGTCGTCCAGGAGGGCCAGGCAACCAGCCTCGTCGAGGGTGGCGATCCGCGGGAGCTGCTCCAGCCGCCAGCGCCGCAGCTCGGCGAACATCACGTCGTGGCGCCTCGGCACCCCGATCAGCCAGCGCGGTGCGCGGGCGATGATCGCCGGGTAGCGGTTGCGCACGTTGGCGTCGACGGTCTCCGGCCGCACGAAGCCGAACAGCTGCTGCTCCACGGCCGACGCAGAGGTGCCCGGCATGACGTCGGCGATCTCGCGGAACTTGTCGATGTTGCCCGCCCCGCGGCCCGCGAAGACCGACCAGAAGCAGTCGTCGATCTGCGTCGGGACGTGGACGTCAGCATCGGTGTAGACGCCCAGGTCGCGGAACATCCGCCGGAACGCCAGCTCCATCGGTCCGAAGGTGAAGCTGAGACCGAACGCAGTGAAGACACCCGGGAACGCCTCGGCGACGTTGCCGGTGGTCCAGGTCGTCTCCGCCCGCGGAGCGGGGGTGTCGAGCAGGTCGATCATCTCGTCGGTGGCGGTCATGCCGTTCCTTCCTCTTCGCGCCAGGCGCGCAGTGTCGCCAGTACGGGGTCATCAGATGCGGTGGGAGGTTCGACCCGGAGCACCCCGAGGTGCACCGCGCCGTTGTTCGCGTCGACCGTGACCACCTGTCCGGCGAGGCCCATCAGGCTGTCGATGCCCGTGCCGACCACGCACGGGATCGCGAGCTCACGACAGACCACGGCGGCGTGGGAGGTCGAGCCCCCGATCTCGGTCAGTACGGCGACGGAAGCGGCCATGCCGGCGACGTCATCGGGGTCGGTGGTCGGCCGGGCGAGGATCACGTCCTCGCCGTTGTCGGCGCGGTTCTCGGCCTCGTCGGCGTCGGTGACCAGCACACCGGTCGCGATGCCGGGGCAGGCCGGCTTGCCGACCGCAACCGGCGGTGAGGCGAGCAGGTCGGCAGCGGCAAGATGCGGCTGGAGAAGGGCGCTGACGTCCTCGGGACGGATCCGCTCGAGCGCCTCCTCCCGCGTGATGACGCCAGACTCGGCGAGGTGCACGGCCGAGCGAACCGCGGCCTCGGGCGAGCGCTTCGCCGGACGTGACTGCAACAGCCACAACTTCCCGGACTGGACGGTGAACTCGATGTCCATGACGTCACGGCCCTCGGCTTCAAGGGTTGCGGTGGCCTCCATCAGCTGCGCATGCACGACAGGCTGGGACGCGGCCAGCGCGCCGAGCGGCAGCGCGTCGGACCGACCCGACACGACGTCCTCGCCCTGCCCGCGGGCCAACCATTCGCCGTACACCTCGGGGCTGCCGGTGAGGGGGTCACGCGAGAACAGCACCCCGGTGCCGGAGTCGTCATCGAGGTTGCCGAAGACCATCGCCTGCACCGTGACGGCCGTGCCGCCGGTGTCCGGGATGTCGCGCGCGGCGCGGTAGGCGACCGCTCGCTTCGAGAACCAGCTGTCGAGCACGGCGCAGACCGCGAGACGCAGCTGCTCCCACGGGTCCTGCGGCGCCGTCGTACCGACGACCTTGACGAACTGCTCCTCGAAGCGGTGCCGGGTGTCGGCGGCGTACGACGGGCTGCCGGTCTCGGCCGCGAGACGCTCCTCGATGGCTTCGTTCATGCCGAGGTTCAGGACCGTGTCCATCATGCCGGGCATGCTGTTCGATGCCCCGGAGCGCACGGAGACGAGCAACGGCAGCGCGCCGCCGAAGGTCCGACCGACCGCAGTCTCGATGCCGGCGACCGCGGCCACGACCTGCTGCCAGATCTGCTCGTCGAGGCTCCGCCCGGCGCGGTGGTAGTCACGACAGACGTCGGTGGTGACCACGAACGCCGGCGGCACCGGGATGCCCAGGCCGAGCATCTGCTGGATGCTCCATGCCTTGCCGCCGATCTCCTCCCGCGTGTGACTGCCGCCAGCGGCGAGCGCGACGACAGAGCTGGTCAGGGTCGGCGCGTTCACAGCGCCCTCCCGGCGGCGGCCTCGTCGGCGCGGGTAAGCCCGGCCAGACCGATCAGGTCTTCGTGGAGCTCGAACCACACGGTGTGATAGCTGTCGGCAAGGGGCCGCGCGAACCAGCTGTGGTCACCTTCAGCGATCTGTGCGAGCGCGTGACCGAAACGGGCGGGGTAGTGCCCCAGCCGCGGGGCGAGCTCGACGAAACGCGCCAGTAGCGGAGCGAACGCCGCGTCCAGGCTCACGAGGTCATCCACGACGGCCTGGTCGTAGGCCGGGTCGGTGTGGTCGTTCGGGGTCGTCGCGTCCTTGAGCTGCCAGCGGGTCATCAGCCCCTTGAGCGCGTCGTTGTGCTCGTCGAACTCGTGGTAGCCAGCCACGAGTGCCGGGGCGTCCACGCCGGCCCGCTCCTCGGCAAGCCGCGCGTCGAGGGCTGCCCGTCCGCCGGCGGTGAGCTTGAGGCGCTCACGCGCCTCCTCGACGTGCCCGGCGTCCTGCAGGTCGGCCAGGATCGGCGCGGCCGCGTCGGCCGACAGGCCTGCTGCGGCGGCGAGGTCTTCGGGCTTCGCACGGCCCTTGAGCCGGACGGCCTGGAAGAGCCGGAGTGCTTCGTGGTTCATGGGTGTCTCCTGATCAGTACACGCGGTGGACGATGCCCTGCTCGAAGAAGCCGGCACCGGTCCCTCCGTCGAGCTCGAGCTGCATGAAGTCGTCGTAGGTGCCGAAGGCCGGTCCGTCGGTCTCGGCGCCCATCGGCACGAAGAAGCCGGCGAGGCGGTCGGTCAGCGTGACCACCCGCACCGAGCCGTCGGCCAGGGTCAGCGTCCCGGCGAGGAACTGCGCCGCCGCCGTACGACGGAAGCCGATCTCCGTGATCGAGTGCGACCCGTCCGCGTCGATCACGAACCCGTCGGCCTTCATGACGCCGTCGGTGCCGAGGAACTTCATCGCCGTCACGAACACCTGGTCGTCGCCACCGTCGAAGACGCCGACCAGGCCGGCGTACTCGGCCCACTGGGCCGACTCGTCGCGGAAGCCCCAGGTGCGGTCCCGCATGCCGAAGCCGTCGACGTCGTACTGCACGCCCACGGCGTCGAAGGTGCCGACCAGGCGGCAGGCCTGCTGGAAGTGCTGCAGGGGCTTCCCGGGCACGAGCGCCGGGATCAGGTCGGTCGTCGAGTAGTCCGCCGGCTGGTGGATCGGTGAGTTCTGCAGTCGTGCAACCAGGTCAGGGTGGTCAACAGTGATCGTGCCGTCCAGGCCGAACGAAATGCTCTGACTGGTGAAGGTGCCCGGCTCGAGATCCTCGATCACCTCGACGACACGGCCACCCTCGCCTCCCAGCAGGACAGAGCAGCGTGCGCGGCGGGCGCCGGTCCCGTTGGGCGACGTGGACACGTGGAAGGTGCCGAAGACCTGGCGCTCGACGTCCCAGAAGGACAGATAGCCGTTGTCCTTCCACACCGGATCGCCCGGGCCGGCCTCGTCGTTGTGGATCGGCTCGGCGAGCGGTCCCCAGAGGGTGGCGGCGGGACTGGCCGTCGTGGCGGTCGTGGCGGTCATGCGAGTGCTCCTTCTTCTTCGGTGGTGGTCAGCGAGGCCCGTTCGAGGACCTCGACGGTGCCGGCCCGGCCGTCCACGCGGACGACGTCGCCGTCACGCAGGGCGCGGGTGCCGTTGCCGGTGTTCATGACGCAGGGGATGTCGAGCTCGCGGGCGACGACGGCCGCGTGGCTCATCAGGCCGCCGATGTCGACGACGAGGGCGCCGGACAGGAACATCAGTGACACCCAGGCGGGGTCGGTGGTGTGGGCAACGAGGATGTCGCCCTCCTCGATCTCGACATCCGACGGATCGTGGGCAACGACGACCTTCCCCTTGACGATGCCCGGGCAGGCGCCGATGCCGGTCAGGGTCAGCGCTCCGAACGACTCGTCCGCCAGAACGACCGCCTCGGGCTCCGGCTGCCCGGTCCACGCCGACGGCACCGTCAGCTGCTGGAACTCGTGCCGCTGCGCCTTGCGCGCCTCGACGGTTGCCCGGAGGTCGGGTCGGTGGCGGAGGAACGGATCACCGAGCTCCTGGACGGTGAGGTACGTCGTGTCGTCGGCCTCGTCGAGCCGGCCAGCAGCAACCAGGTCGGCGCCGACCTGGCGAGCAGCCGCACGGAGGACGTCGAGGCTCTGCAGGTAGGCCACCTTGCCGACTCCCCGCAGCGGGATGAAGCGCCGTGCCAGGCGCAGGACGAGGCGTGCCCTGAGCCGACCCGTTGCGCCGCCGGCCGCGGCCATCACGGCGGCCTCGGCGCGGGCGCGCCCGGCCCGGTGGTCGGCATCGCGAGCGTCGGGCGCCTCGTGGTCGGGCTTGCCTGCGTACTGGGCAACGATCCGTCGTACGGGCTCTGGGTCCTCACGCCAGACGCGGGTGGCGACCTCACCCTCCCCCGGCCCGTGGTAGCCGTGCCGGCGGAGGAATTCAGTCAACGACAGCGACCCGCGCGAGACCCGCCAGAGGTCCATCAGGACGACGTTCTCCTCGTGCGGCGTGCCCCGCAGCAGGGTCGACGCGTCAACACCTGCGGCATCGGCGAGCTTGTCGAGCTGCTCCTGGACCGGCTGGATCGCAGCCGCGCTGATCAGGGCCTGGGCCGCGAGGTTCTCCGCGAACCGGCGGTCCGCCTCGATGACGAGGCGCTGGCTCGCCGCGAGATCCAACCCGTTCACCCGGGCGATCTCGACCCGCCACCATGCGTCGGTCCGCGCGCGCAGCTCCTCGATGCGGCGGGCGATCGTGGCGAAGGTGCGGGGGTAACGCGCCAGGATGAAGGGGACCCGGCGCAGCGACGGGTTGCTCTCGTAGCCGGGAGGCACGTAGCCGAAGAAGTCGCGGGACAAGGCCTCGCCACTCTGTCCGGGCACGAGGTCGCCGATCTCGCACAGGAAATCGACACGGACGGCCATCCGCCCGAAGAAGGCGTTGGTGATCCGGTCGGCCGGGTCGGCCGGGATCTCCTTGCGCGCCGTTTCGAGCACGCCCATGGCGTGGAACGGCAGGCGCAGTCCGGTCTCGCTGGCCGGGACCCAGGCGCTGGCGGTCAGCGGTGTCATCACGCCCGGCACGGCCTCAGCGAGGTTGACCGAAGACCAGGACGAGCCCGGCTGTGCGATCGCGTGGAGGACGGCGACATCCTCGTCGGCGGAGAGTTCCAGCATCTGACGCATCCTTCGTTTTTAATAACCTCTAAAAACGAATGTACGCTGTACAGTTGGCCTTGGCAAGCAGATTCTGAGACCAGGGTCACGAGAGGAAGTCATGGCACGCATTGCAGGGCTCGACGTCCCAGGGATCGTGAAAGCGGCGCTGACCATCGCCGACCGCGACGGCCTCGACAAGCTCACGATGCGCCGACTCTCGGCCGAGCTCGGGGTCACGCCCATGGCGACGTACCACCACGTCAGCGGCAAGGAGGAGCTGCTCGACCTCGTGATCGACGAGTCGATCGGCCAGCTCGGCTTCGACCATCGCAGCGACGACCCGGAAGCAGCCATCATCGACTGGTTCGTGCGCCTGCACGACCTGCTGATCGAACACCCGGCGATCGCACAGGCGTCAGCGGGTCGCCAGATCGTCGGCCCGCAGGCGAGCACGGCAGGCTTGGCCCTGAGCCGGATGGGAGAGCAGGTCTGCCACGACCTCGACCGCGCCGCCCAGATGGTGGTCGCCGCTTTCTGGCTCACGCTCGGCAGCGGCCTGCACCGCGCCTCCCGCTACCCCGGCGGCTACGGCGCCGAGGACCTGTCCGATCCCGGCGACCCGGGCTCCGAGACCGAGACCGCCCTGCGGGCGCGCGTGATGGCCACCGCCGGCAGGAGCGACCAGTTCCGCCACAGCCTCACCCTGCTGATCCGCAGCCATCTCCACCCCTGATGCGGCCCGCGTCTCATGGGCGAACCCACCAACCGGGTCGGTGCCGATGTCAGGTCAGGGGCGTTCGCGGTAGTCGATGACCCGCCAGACGACCTCGGTCACGGCGTCGACGACCCTGACCTCACTGTCGGGGTCCTCGATCATCTGGCGCGCACAACGCTCGAACATCCACGACAGGACACGTCCCAGGGTCTCGACGTCCCCGACGGGTCGCCCTTCGAGCTCCCACCGCGTGCGCATCAGCGCGGCGCCCATGTCACCCACCTCGTCGATGGCGTGCACCCACACCTCCCGCATCGCGGGATCCTGCTCTGCCAGCCGGACGATCGCGTGCAAGAGTGGGGCGTCCTCGGCCCACCGGCGAGCCATGTCGGCGACGATGACCCGCATCTGCTCGCGGCTCATCGTCGGGTCGGAGACGAGATCCGCCCCGATCTCGAAGCGCTGCGCGACGATCCGCTCGGCGAGCTCGGCGATGATGTCGCGCTTGTCCTTGAAGTGGAGGTACAGCGTCGCGCGTGACACCGACGCCGCCTTGGCGATCTCCGCCATCGACATCGCATGGAAGTCCACGCCGTCGACAAGGAGCTGCTCTGCCGCAGCGATGATCAGGGCCCGGGTGGCGCGACGGCGCCGCGCCCCCGCCATGGCCTGCACAGATGTGCTGGTCACTTTCCTCCCGTTCCGTGCTGGAGCTGGTCAAGGTGCTGCGAAGGGCAGTCCGGCTTTCCGTCGACACCGCAGAATGCGCTGGGGCTGAGGTACGACGGCAGGTCGACGTAGGTGTCTGCCGTCATGGTCGCCGCGGAGTACGGCAGGAAGTAGCCCAGGGCCGCGGCCGTGCAGAAACCGGTGACCGCCATGAACGAGGTGGCGTGACGCCGAAGGGGCGAGAAGCCGAGGTCGTCGACGCCCCGCTCGACGGCCGATCGACCCGTCGCGTCGACCGAGTCCCGCAGCCACGTCACCATCGTCGCGAAGACTGCCGCGAAGAGCGCCTGGTAGAGCGGGAACTGGTAGATCTCGCCGGCGAACAACGAGAACTTCTCGGGGACCCCGGGGAACATGTACAGCTGGGGGTAGACGATGAACACCATCTCGACGACGACGTCCGCCAGGGCGAAGGTCACGAAGAGGATCGCGTAGAGAGTGGCGACGCTGGCTCTCCGCATCCGGGCCCTGAGGAGCCTGAGGACCTGGCAACCGCCCATCGCCGCCAACAGCCCGAAGTACATGTACAACGGCTGGGCCCACAGCAGGCCTTCGGCGAATCGTTCCTGCCCAGGGCTCGGATAGCCCGGCATGAATCCCGCCCACGAACCGAAATTGACCGCATGGGCGTTCATGGCGAAGGCGGGGTTGAAGACGTTGAGGATCGGGTCGACGTAGTAGGCGATCATCATGCCGAGCAGGATCTTGCCGTCGATGGGCACTCGCCTCTCCCGACGCCACGGACGCACGACGAACCAGCCGATCATCGCGACGCTGACCACCACGCTCACGACCTCGAAGGTCCGCAGGTACCAGAGGAACCGGTAGTGGTCCTCGCCCGGGTCGACGCGCTGGAAGTCGCCGGAGAAGACCCAACTGATCCAGGCGTACGCCGCGAGTGCGGTCACCAGCACCCCGAAGGCCGACCAGAAGACGAGCGCCCCCGGCTTGCGTTCCAGCACGGCCGGGTCCGACTCGGTGGCGGGCGCGTGGGTCGTCATCGCCCCCACCGGTTCTTGAGTCGCGCAGAGATCGGGCGCCTCAGCACCTCACGGGCCACCATGTAGCCGGGCGCGCCGGTGATGCCCCCGCTCGGATGAGCACCGCTCGCGCCGAGATAGAGACCAGGGACGGGCATCTCGTAGCCGGCCAGGCCGCGCACCGGCCGCCGCGGGCCGCCCCTGCTCAGCACCATGTCCACGTGCGTGATGTTGCCACCTGTCGCACCGACCTCGCGGGCGAAGTCCTCATTGTTGAGGACCTGGCGCCCGATCTCGAGGGTCTCCACGCCGTCGTAGAACTTCGCGAGCTTCGCCACCACCGAGTTGCCCGCCCGCTCGCGCAGGGTGACGCCGTCCGGGCCGGCGGCATCCCACGGCTCCTCCGGCGCGTACGGCGCGACGGCGAGGTAGCAGTAGAAGTTGTCCTGGCCATCGGGAGCCTGGCTCTGGTCGTTGCCGGTGGGAATGACGTTCCACATGCTCCAGTCGTCGTCGTACGGCAGCAGGCCCGCCTTCGAGCGCGCGAACGCCCGCTCGATGCCGTCCTCGGTCGCCAGGACATGCATCGGCAGTCGCAGGTCGAGGTCGTCACCGCGACGCTTCTCGTAGCGTTGGAGCGAGAGTCGCCCGCTGAAGGCCAGGTCGACCTTCATCTGGCCGTAGCCCCCGTTGCGGACGGGGATGTTGTCGACCCGCTTCTCGAGGATCGGCTCCAGCGTTCCCCGCGGCAGCAGACGACCCAGCGCGGTGTGCGGATCGCACGCGGCGACGACCGCTTCGGCCGCATGGAAGGCCTCGCCGCCCCGGAGACGCACCCCCGCGGCCCGCCCTCCGTCGAGCAGGATCTCCTCGACCGGTGACGAGACCCGAACGGTGCCGCCGACCGATTCAAGGCGCCGGGCGAGGGCGTTCGGGAGCGACTGGATGCCACCGACAAGGTGCTGGTGAGCGTGCCGGTGCTGGTTCGCGAGCCAGAGGAACCCGGCTCCACTGCCGTCGGCAGAGTTCGGCGTGGTCGAGCCCGCCGCCGCATGCAGCGCATTGCGGACAACTGGATGTTCGAAACGCTCCGCGATCGCCTCGACCACGGAGCCGGTGGCTAGGGCCGCGACGTCACCGAGGTGCTTCCGGTGACGAGCCGCGTGCCTTGCCGTCCGCGCGAGGCCGGGAAGGTCGAGGCGTCCCGGGTTGGTCACGAAGTAGGACAGGGCCACATCGCTGAAGGCCTTCAGCAGATCGGCGAACTCGAGATAGGCCCGAGCGTCCTTGCGGGAGAACCGGGCGATGTCATCGGCCGTGGCCTGGGGGCTCTCCCAGAAGGCGAGCGACGCGTCCTCGGGGTCGAGATAGACCAGTCCGGGGTCGACCCGAACGCGCTCAAGTCCATGCTTGTCCAACTGGAGCTCCGTCGCGGCAGGGAAGGAGTCCCAGAAGAACGGGTCGAACGAGTAGGGATGCGCCAGGTGATCCGGGGCTCCCGGGATCGACTTCCTTGATGCCGTGAAGCCGCCGATCGTGCCGGCCGCCTCCAGGACCAGGACACGACGGCCCGCGTCGGCGAGGTAGTTCGCCGCCACGAGGCCGTTGTGGCCGGCGCCGATGACGATGACGTCGTACTCAGTGCTCATTGCCGTCACCGGTCCTGGTCCAGGAAGGGCGCCTTGGGGACGTCGATCCCCGGAGGTACGACGAGCTCACCGTCGGGCCCGATGACGATCGACTGGTCACCGCGAGGGAACGGGACTCGCGGGTCCGGGCAGGCGACATCGCTCCACGGACCGCACATCTCGGTGACGAAGTAGGAACGCTCCTGGACGTCGTCGGACCAGGCGTCGCCGCGGAGCGCGATCATCGCGTTGGGCACGTGGTAGAAGACGAAGAAGATGCCGGTGATCGCACCAGAGACTGCGAAGAACCGCAGCCAGCCCTTCGCACCGTTGGAGACCCGCAACTGGTCGATGCCGCGCTCCGCGAAGCTGCGCCCCTGGTCGTCGCGGAAGTAGCGCATCGCACCCCAGGTCGTGTACAGCAGGCTGGCGGTGATGCCCTGGTAGACGGGGAAGGCGTAGTAGTGCCCCGCGTTCAACGTGACCTCGTGGATCGCGGAGGCATACGAGTGCGAGCCCATCACCATGAAGGCGGCTTCCCACAGCGTGCCCACGACCATCATCGGGACGAAGGCGATCAGCCACATGCTGACCGGGCTGATGCTGGGCCACCGCTCGCGCGTCTTCCGGAAGATCCAGTTGACGATGATCACCATCAGGAAGAACGCACAGGTGTAGACGCCGGGCAGCCAGAGGAGCGGTTGCGGGATCTCCGTCGGGTTCGGCGACATCCAGCCGGGGACGTGACCCACCCAGGACCCGAGGTTGATGAAGTACGCGTTGTAGTTGAACCCGGGTGTGAAGTAGTTGTAGAGCGGGTCCGACCACCACATCACCGCGAACGACAGGACCATCAGGCCGTCGAACGGGATCGAGCCCGTCCGCAGGCGCGGGCGGATCGCCTTGAACCAGATCAGGGCCAGCATGCCGGCGAACAAGCCCCACTGCTGGATGCCGAGCACCACCTTCATCCAGGTCGGCACCGGCGTCGGTCCCGTGCCGACACTCTCCGGCTCCCCGGCCGCGACCCAGGCCACGATCAGGTAGGCGGCGAAGGCCAGGAAGGCGAAGCCGAGGCCAGCCCACCAGGAGATGGCACGGTTGCCCTTCGGGGCCTCCGACTCCTCGACTGGTGATGAGCGGAACAGGTCGGTCGTCATCGGGATTCTCCGGTCTCGTAGGTCGTGATGAGTGCGACGAGGGACGCCATGAGTCCCTCGTCGTCGGTGAGTGGCGAGGCAATGGCAGCGGTGCACGCGTCGGTGAACCCGAGCCCCTGGACGATCAGGGTCGCGGCGGACACGAGGGTGCGGGTCGAGGCGACCTCGCGCAGCCCGATGGCGTCGGCGCGACGGAGCGCCTGGGCCAGGCGCACCAGGTCCTCGACAGGCTGCCCCTCGAGGCCCGTTTCGCGACGAACGACCTCCCTCTCGACCTCCGGGGAGGGGAATCCGAGGTCGATGGCCACCATCCGCTGCCGGGTGGACGGCTTGAGGTCCTTGAGGACGCTCTGGTAGCCGGGGTTGTAGGAGACGACGAGCTGGAACCCGTCAGCCGCCGGGACGGTGACACCTCCCAGGCGTTCCAGGCTGAGCTGGCGCCGGTGATCGGTCAGCGAGTGGATCGCGACGATGGCGTCAGCTCGTGCCTCCACGATCTCGTCGAGGTAGCAGATCCCTCCCTCGCGGGCCGCCGTCGTGAGGGGGCCGTCGACCCATCGGGTCTCCCCACCCGTCAGGACGAACCGCCCGAGCAGGTCGGACGCCGTCATGTCCTCGTGGCACGACACCGTGTGCAACGAGCGGCCGAGCCGAGCCGCCATGTGCTCGACCAGACGCGTCTTGCCGCAGCCGGTCGGACCCTTCAGGAGCACGGGAAGGCCAGCCCGAGCGGCGGCCTCGAAGACCAGCACCTCCGTGCCGACCTCTCGGTAGTACGGCCTCGGATCTTCTGTGGTCAGCGCCAGAGCCGGCGGGGTCAGGACAGTGTCGGTCACCATCAGGGCCTCCTTTCGTCGTTCGTCTGGCCAGCGCGGAGCGCGACCTGGCCGAGTGCGTGGGTCAGCAGGGGCGCGATCTCGCCGGCGAGACGGTGCGGGTCGCGCGCGATGCGGTGGCCGTCGGCGCCCCACAGGTCCTGGAGCGCGTACGACGGCCGGGCCGACAGAGCGACGCACGCGACTCCGCGGCGGCGTGCCTCCGCAAGTGCCCGGGCAGTGTCCGCCGATGCGTACCCGCCCTCGTACCCGTCGTCGTACGCGATGCCGTCGCCGATGACGACGAGCACCCGGTGCCGAAGACCTGGCTGGTCGGCGAGCATCGCCGTGCCGTGCCGCAGCGCCGCACCGAGCCGGGTGAAGCCGGACGGTGACAGGCCCCAGAGACGCTGCCGTCCCGCGGCGTCCCAGCGGTCAGAGAACCCCTTGCACCGGAGGAACCGGACGTCGTGGCGACCGCGGGTCCGGAAGGCGTACGTCGCGGCGTGCACGTCGAGCGAGTGGAGAGCACCAGAGAGAACATCAGCAAGGAGGCGGTGCTCGTCGAACAGGGTCGTCTCGCTGCGCGGGCCGCTGGTGGACTCGGTGGCGTCCAGCAGGACCAGGACTCCGATCTCTCCGGCCCGACGCTGCTCACCGACGTGGACCCTGGGGTCGGGGGTGTACCCGGCGGCAAGCGCGACCTGGAGGTCGACAGCCGCCGTCAGGTCGATGTCGGGGCCGTCGAGCGATCGTGGCCGGCGAGCCCAGGACGGCGCGACGCGCATCAGGCTGCGCGCGACCGCTCTCTCCTCGGTGGACATCCGCCTCGGCGCCGGGGCGGCGGTCGCGGTGGTCCCGGACGGGTCGAGCGTCGCGACCGTGCACCACGCCGGGCGGTGGGCCCCACGGACGACGTCCCACTCCGGGTACACGTGCCCGACGACCGAGGTGGTGGCGGTGGCCATCAGCGAGGGAGGCAGGGCACTGACGGGCACGGCACCGACCGGCGGTCGACCCGAGCGACGGCTGACACCACCTCCAGTTGCGAAGCCAGTCACCCCCGAGCCTTCCGAGCGGCGTGCGCCGAGCATGTTCTGGAACGCGCGACCGACGGGCCCGGAGAACGGGCCGGCGAGCTTCTCCAGCAACGTGCTGCGCTCGCCTTCCTCGTCGGCGTCGTCCTGCGACGGCTCGGCCTGTTCCCGAAGGGAGACCGCGAGCTCGGCCTGCGACGGCGGATCCGCCGGGTGGGCCCGGGCACGCCGACGTACGGAGTCGAGGTCGAGGTGTCCGCACCAGCGAGGCAGGTCGGGCGCCTGACAGACGGCCAGTGCCCGGTGAGCCGATTCGCGCGACGATGCTGTCGCCGTCGTGACACCGAGGTCGCGGTCGATCAGCATCGCGAGCTTGCCCGGGAGCACCTCGCGGAGCTCGCGCCGTGCTCGTCCCAGCTCGAGCGCCAGGAACTGCCGATGGGCGTCAGGCGACGCGCCCCTGAGCAGCTGGACGACGTCTGGCACGAGGCTGCCGACAGCCACCAGGCTCGCCTGTGCCATGACGAGGAGCTCCACCTCGTGGTTCGACAGCTCGGCAGCGTCCGGGCCGAGCGTGATGCTCCAACCGTCCGAGTGAGTCGGCCTGCGCCCGAGGCGGAGCTCGACGAGGCGGCCGGCCACGGCCGAGGCGAGTAGAGCGACCGAGGTGAGCGGGTCGGCCGGACCCCCGACACGGGGCGGGTGCAGAGCGGTCGTCGTACTCATCGCACCTCCTCCGGAGCCGTTTTGGACGGTGTGTCCAAAGCAGTGTCACCGTAACAGGGGAGAGCGCCGGACCGGAAGAGTTTTTTACGACCTCATCGAAAAAAGAAGAACGGCAGGGATCCGATCAACCTGCTGCTTGATCAGATCCCTGCCGTTCCCAGCCGGGTCAGGAGTCAGACGGCGGCGAGCTTCTCCTCGTGGGCGATCCGGCGCTTCTCGGCGAAGGCGAGGGCGTCGTCCCAGGAGCCGCCCTTCATGATCTGCACGCGGTACTTCATGATCTCGGCCTGGCCGTTGACGGTCAGGGCACCGATCAGGCGGTCACCGCGGCGGTAGAGCGCGACCCAGCGCGACCCCGCACCGGGATCGCCGTCGACCAGCACGACCTCGTCGGCCTCGGGCGAACCCACGAACTGGATCCGGACGTCGTACCAGTCGGACCAGAAGTACGGCACCGTCCCATAGGGCTTGGCGTTCTCGGGGTCCAGCGCGTTGCGTGCAGCGGCGGCGCCCTGCTCGGCCGCAGCCGTCCAGTTCTCCATCCGCTGCCGCTCGCCCAGGGTCGGGTTGACCCAGCTCGCGACGTCGCCCGCGGCGTAGACGCCCGGCACGCCGGTCCAGAGGTTCTCGTCGCAGACGATGCCCCCGATGTTCTTGTCCATGGTCAGGCCCGAGCCCTCGAGCCAGCCGACGGACGGGATGACACCGATGCCCACGACGACGAGGTCAGCCTCGATCGAGGTGCCGTCGGCGAGGACCACCCGCTCGACCTTCCCGTCACCCTCGATGGACGCGACACCCACGCCGCAGCGCAGGCTGGTGCCGTTGAGCTCGTGCAGGGCCGCGATCGCGGCGCCCATCTCGTGACCCGTCGCACGCACCAGTGGCGTCGGCAGGGCTTCGATGATCGTCGCCTCCAGCCCACGCTTGCGGGCCGTGGAGGCCAGCTCGGAGCCGATGAAACCGGCGCCGATGACGACGGTACGAGCGCCGGCCTCGAGCTTGTCGCGTACGGCGAGCGAGTCGTCGAGCGTGCGCAGGGGGTACACACCGTCGAGACCATCGGTCCCCGGCAACAGGCGGGCGTGGGCGCCGGTGGCGATCACCAGGGCGTCATAGGCGATCTGGTCGCCCCCGACGGTGACGCGACGGGCGACGGTATCGAGAGCCGTGGCCGGTGACCCGAGCCGTACGTCGACGCCGAGCTCGTCACGCAATGTCTCCTCGGTGCGGAAGAACGGCACCTCGGCCAGCTCACCGGACTCGTCCGCCGCACCAAGGAAGGCCTTCGACAGCGGCGGCCGGTCGTACGGCAGGTGCTCCTCGGCGCCGATCAGCACGATCTCGCCGTCGAAGCCGGTCTTGCGGGCGGCCTCGACCGCGCGCAGGCCGGCAAGCGAAGCGCCCACCACGACCAACCGGCGCGGGTCCGTGCCCACTGCCAGGCTCACAGCGAGACGATCTTCAGCGCCTCGGTCGGGCAGCCAGCGACGGCCTCCTCGACCTCCTGCAGCTCGCTGTCGCTGATCTCCTCCTTGAGGACGAGCAGCTCACCGTCGTCGTTGACCTCGAAGAAGTCGGGCGCGAGCGACTCGCAGATCCCCAGGCCCGTGCACTTGTCGAAATCGACCGTCACACACTTCATCGTCATCTCACCTTCTCGCTGGACTTCCTTGCCACCATCATAACTCGACTTATGTTCGGTGGCGAGACTTCCGTATCGTCTTTTTTTCTGCTCGTTAGAAACAGTTCAGGCAGTGGCAGGGACGAACGCCGCGGCGATCTTGGCGACCACGATCTCGGCGGTCTCCGCGCAGGCGGTCGTCCCGCCGTTGGCGTACTCCTTGACCGCGTCACCGACGTTCCACAGACCGGCGAACGGGGTGTCGTGGGACATGTCGAAGCCCGCCACCGCACGCTGCGGCGGCCAGCCGTCGCGCGTGGTGACCTTGCTCAGGATCCGGGCGCGCTCGTCGAAGCCGGGGATCGTCTCCCGCAGGTCCTCCATCAGCAGGCCGTACTCGGCATCCTCGTCGAAGTCCCCGACCGACGGCTTCGGGACTGCCGTGCCGACATACAGGTGCCAACCCGCGGGGGCCATCTCCGGGCAGCTGTCGGTGAAGTTCGCGATGTACGCCAGGCGGCGCGACGTGGCGAAGCTGAGCATCCCGGGAGCTTCGATCAGCCGCTCCTGGCTGGCGAAGTTGACGGTGATCATGGCCGTCGGACGGTCGTTGCGCTTGACCGTGTCCTGGTAGTCGGCCGGCACGTTGGCCTCGCCGAGCAGCGCCAGGGTCGCGGCCGGGCCGATGTTGCTGACCACGACGGGCGCCGTGATCGTCTCACCGCCCGCCAGCACCACTCCGGTGATCCGGTCGCCATCGAGGGTGATCTGCTCGACCTCGGTCGAGAGCCGCACCGTCCCGCCGTCACGCTCGATCGCGCCGGCCAGTGCCTTCCAGACGCCGATCGAACCCTCGGGGTGGAAGCCGAAGCGCTTGAAGGCGCTCTTGCGGGTGAAGTAGGTCAGGAACACCCGGGCCGGGAGGTCCTCCGAACCAACGGCGAACACCGACGCCGCCATGTTGCGGAAGATGCCGTGCACACCCTCGTTCTTCGTGTACTTCGACAGCCAGTCCTGGAGCGTGATCTGCTCCTCCGGGAGGCCCTCGTCCTTGCGGGCCGCGCCGATGCCGCCCACGACCTTGGCTCCCTGACGGGTCAGCTTCTGGAGCAGGAAGCCCCAGCCGCCACCGGTGACGTCGACGTCCTTGCCCTTGATCCGGTAGAGGATCGGCGGGCTGGGCTCGCGGATCTCCCACGGGATGTCGAGCTCCTCGAAGGTGCGCTCGGTGATGCCGCCACACTCGATGACGATGGCGCCGTCATTGATCTTGAAGCCGTCGACGTCCGTGGTGGACGCGCGACCGCCGACCTTGTCGAGACGCTCGACGACCAGCGTCCTGTACCCCTGGTGCTGCAGGCGAGCGGCGGCGAACAGGCCACCAGCGCCGGCCCCGATGATGATGGCGTCGTACGACGCCGGGTTGGTCTGATTCATTGCAGGACTCCTGATCAGTAGGACCGCGGCAGGCCGAGCGAGGTCTGCGCGACGAAGTTGAGGACCATCTCCCGGCTGACCGGGGCGGTCCGCATGAGGCGGGTGACGAACCAGAGCTCGGAGAGGCCGTACTCATGGGAGAGGCCGTTGCCGCCGTGGGTCTGGATCGCCTGGTCGAGAGCCTTGAGCGCCGCCTCAGCGCCGACGAACTTGGCGATGTTGGCCGCTTCCGCGACCCCGGCATCGCCCTCGTCGTAGAGGACTGCGGCGTTCTTGGTGGCGAGCCGGGCCACCTCGACATCGATGTGGGCAGCGGCCAGCGGGTGGGCGATTCCTTGGTGCTGGCCGATGGGCGTGCCCGCCCAGACCGCCCGGGTCTTCGCGTACTCGGCGGCCTTCTCGATCGCGTAGCGGCCGACGCCGGTGGTGATCGCGCCGACCAGGATCCGTTCCGGGTTGAGGGCAGCGAAGACCTGCCGCAGCCCTTGGCCGGCTTCGCCGACGAGCGACTCGGGACCGACGTACACGTCGTCGAGGAAGACGCTGAACTGCTTGTCGGGCGAGACGATGGAGGTGTCGATCCTCTGGTAGCTCAGACCCGGGGCATCGGTCGGGATGACGAAGATCGAGAGACGCTTCTTCTCCGGTGTCGACAGGTCGGCGTCGCGAGCCACCAGCAGGAGGGCATCGGACTGGTCGATCGCGGAGATGTAGTACTTCGAGCCACTGATCCGCCAACCGTCCCCGTCGCGGGTCGCCGTGGTGGCGACCTCATGGCTGTTGGAGCCGGCGTCAGGCTCGGTCAGCCCGAAGGCGACCTTCTTCGTGCCGTCGGCGATGCCGGGGAGCCACTCCTGCTTCAGTGCATCGGACGCATGGGTCGCGAGGATCGAGCCGATCATGGCGGGCGAGATCACCCACACCAGCATCGGCATGCCGTGGGCGGCGAGCTCCTCGACCACCACGACGGCTTCCTGCATGCCGGCTCCCCCGCCGCCGTACTCCTCGGGGAGGTGGACGCCGAGCAGGCCGGCCTGGCCCAGCTCGGCCCAGAGCTCGGTGATGTCCTCGTTGTTGCGGGACTTCTCGAGGAAGTACTGCTGGCCGTAGCGGGCGCAGATCTTGGCGACGCTCTCGCGGATGGCGCGGTGGTCGTCGCTGTCGCGGATGAGTCCGGGCACGGTCAGGCTCCTTGCAGGGTGGGCTCGAGGACGAGCGTGTGGTTGGCGCGACGGCACGCCCAGGACATGACGAACAGGAAGACGGTGTAGGTCGTCAGAGCCAGCCAGAACACGAAGATCCCGTTCCAGGCGAAGGGACCCGTCTTGAAGAAGAAGGCGAGCACGTCGGGGATGAAGGAGAACGCGACGAAGAAGTTCAGCCACGCGACCCAGCGCGGGAAGGTGGCCGTCGTGTCGCGCAGGATCGCGATCCCGATGGCGACGTTCTGCACCATGAACGGCGCGATGCCCGTGAAGAGCATCAACCACGCGAGGTCGTTGAGCAGCACGATGTCGCCGGGATCGC
Organism: Nocardioides sp. CPCC 206348; assembly: GCF_048654705.1. NCBI lineage: Bacteria > Bacillati > Actinomycetota > Actinomycetes > Propionibacteriales > Nocardioidaceae > Nocardioides > Nocardioides sp. CPCC 206348. The sequence goes on along the minus strand of NZ_JBMCZA010000215.1, from coordinate 69,219 downwards.
GGTCGGTCCGGAACGCAGCGATCGCGAAGATCAGCTGCGGGAACATGTTGATGACCATCGTGGCGGCGGCCGTGACGAGCTGGAGGAACGCCAGCAGGGGATTGGCCCGGTCCATCCGGTAGAGGTGGAGGGAGATGAGCGCCAGCATCGGCAGCATCAGCACGACGCCGATGGAGGAGATCACGAACCCGGCCTTCACGCGGTTGGCGTCGTCGACGAAGAACGCCACGATGTCGGCGGTCGACTCGCCCGGGCCCATCGGCAGGGGCAGCATTCCGGCGACCAGCCACCCGGTCAGCGTGACCAGGACGGCGATCGGGCCGGTCACGGCGGCGTAGTCAGCGAGCTTCTTCAAGGGTTCTCCTGGATGATCAGAGGCCACGGAATGCCGGGCGCTGCTTGGTGAGAAAGGCGTCGATGGCGCCGCGGGCGTCCTCGGTGCGGGCCGAGGTGACGAGAGCTTCGACCTCGGCGTTCAGTTGGTCAGGGAGGCTGCGGTCCCACGATGCGCGCAGCAGGGCACGCATCTGCGCAAAGGCGCGCGTGGGTCCAGCCGCGAGACGGCGCGCGATCTCCTCACCCCGAGCGCGGGCGTCAGCGGTCGGCGCGATCTCTGAAACCAGGCCCCAGTCGTAGGCCTGTTGTGCGGTGATCGGCTCATTGAGGAGGTAGGCACGAGCGGCGCGGGCCGGGCCGATCCGGCGCGGCAGGTGCCAGGTGCCGCCGCCGTCGCCGCTCAACCCGATGGCAGCGAACGCGGTCACGAAACGTGCGTCCTCGGCCGCGACGACGATGTCGGCTGCATAGGCGAAGCCGATGCCACCGCCGGCCACCGCACCTTGCGCCACCGTGACGATCGGCGCGTCCAGAGTGGCCAGCACCTGGAAGGCCAGGTGGAAGGGCGTCGTCATCTGGCGCAGGGTCGCACCGAGGTCGTCGCCGGCCTGCTCGGTGAAGTACCCGATGTCGCCGCCGACCGTGAGGTCCGGCCCCTCACCGCAGATGAGTACGGCGCGGACGCTGGTGTCCCCGGCGATCCGGACGACAGCCACGAGGAACTCGTCGGCGAGACGCTGGTCGATGGCGTTGCGGTCGTCAGGCCGGGCCAGGCAGAGCGTGGCGATGCCGTCGGCGACGGTGAGGTCGATCGTCTCGAGGTCGTCCTGGCTGGCCGATTCGCCCAGAGCGGCGAGGAATCGGGCTGAGTCGGTCAACTGGGTCAGGCCGCAGATCAGGCCGTCACGGAGCTCCCAGAGGTGGATGAACCACGCCTCGAAGGGCGTGCCGCTTGCTCGGCCCTTGCCACGGTAGGTGCCCTGCACCTGGAGCCGACCATCGGCCAGCTCCGTGAAGACCTGGTCTGACGCCCGCACCCGCCAGTGGGTGCCGATGGCGAACCAGCCCTCACGAATCATCGCGTCGGGACCGTGGTGTTCGCCGCCGATGCCGAACGGCAGACCCGGCGTCAGCCGGCCGACGAAGTCCGGGGTGAGCGCCTTCTCGATGCCGGCACGATCTCCGGACGCCAGGGCGTCGTACAAGCGCTCGACCAGGGCACGGGCCGCCTGGGGCGCCACGGAAATCTCGCTCACCTAATTGAATATAGATTAAATACGCTGACCGCGACAAGCCCCGAGGCGCACAACACAGGGACGCCGGTGCTTCGCACCTGACGAATCGGCTGCGGAACCGGCGAGCTCGCGACAGTCTCGTCAGGTGCGCGGAGCGGGCGCCACGACCCGCGCCCACACGAACGTCAACGTCGCCGAGATGCCCGGGGTCGGCACCCCGGACTCGACGATGCGACGGACATCGCGCCGCATGGCCTCCACCGTTGCTCCCACCATGAACTCGGCCAACGCCTCGACCGAGAGTCCCTCGAGTCCGAGTTCCGGGCCGACGTCGCGGCGCAGGCGATCGGCTGCGCGAGCAGTGAGCTCTTCGACCCACGAAGCCATCAGGTCGGCCGCCTCGGCATCGGCGGCCGACGCCCTCACCACCGCGTCGAGGAGGCGGGCATGCGAGCGCCACAACGCGATCGTCGCGTCGAGCGCCTCCGGGATTCCCGCCGCAGGATCGCCCCCGGCGTGGTCGTACCAGGCGGTGGCGACCGCGATGAACTCGTCACGGAGCTCGTCGAGCGCGGCCCCGAGGACGGCCCCCTTGTTCGGGAAGTGGAAGTAGAACGCTGGCCGGGTGATCTCCGCGCGACGCGTGATCTCGGCGATGGAGATCCGGTCATACGACTCGGCCTCCAGCAGGTCGGTGACGACCTCGAGGATCCGCTGGCGCGTCCGGTCGCCCTTGGTCATCACGGCCCTTGTCTACCGGAGAGACACTCTCCAAGTCATAATTGACGCGCGTAAATTCTTGACCTATGTTTTTGAACACACATTCAAGAACGTCGCTCAGGAGGACCCGTGCTCTCAGCAGTCACCGCTCTCAAGGACGCCGCACTCGGTGCGGCTCCATGGACGCCCGGACACGGGCGCTACGGCCTCGACTCGTTGCACCCCGCGGAGTTCACCGCCGCCCTCGGCGCAGCGACTCCGGACGCTCGCGTCCAGGGGCTCCGGGTCGAGATCGACTCCCGCGGCACGACCGACCGTGCCCGGATCCATCTCGACTGGAACACCGCCGGCCGGGACGCCGGACTGCCCCCGACTGCGTTCGCGAAGGGCACGTCGAGTCAGCTCGCACCGCGAGTGATCGTGTCCGGGTTCGGCTGCCACACCTATGAGACCCGCTTCTTCGAGCAGATCCACCCCGCCGTCGCCGACCTCACCATCACGCCGTACGTCACGCGCTCCGGTGCGGGTGGCCGCTACGTGCTGGCCTTCGAGGACCTGGCGTTGCGCAAGGGAGGCGTCACCTTCTACAACGCCGATGACGAGGCCCCAAAGCAGCACGCCGAAGCGGTCGTCGACCTGCTCGCCACCCTGCACGGCAGGTTCTGGCGCTCACCGCGCTTCGCAGGTGACCTGGCCTGGCTCGAGACCTACGCCCGCCGTCCCGGAGGGACCCTCATGAAGCACTTCTTCACGTGGAGCGAGAAGCGGTTCATGAAGCAGGACCGCGTCGTCCCCGATCCGGTACGCCGCCTGACGAAGACGTACGTCCAGAACCAGCCCGCACTCACGCGGCTGTGGGAGTCGATGCCCCAGACGCTGTGCCACGGCGACACCCACCTCGGCAACACCTACGCGAACGCCGACGGCTCTGCCGGCATCTACGACTGGCAGGTCTTCCACAGGATGAACGGCCTGCGCGACTTCGCGTACTTCCTCATGCACTCGATCCCCACCGAACTGCGCCGCGCGGAGGAGAAGAACCTGCTCGAGCGCTACCTGCAGGTCCTCGCCGACAGCGGCGCCGGAAGCGACGTGCCGTCCTTCGCCGAGGCGTGGGACACCTACCGGCTGCTGACCATCGACGGCTGGATCGCCATCGTCTTCACGCTGGCCGCGGGCGGCATGCAGCCCGATGACCGGATGGAGGTCACTGCGGTGCGCGCGATCAACACCCTCACCGACCTCGACGTCGAGCAGGCGCTCTCCTCGGCCCTGTGACCGTGGGGCGTCAGCCGCGCTCGTTGCCCACCACGGAAACGAAGGAAACGCACCCACCCGGGCGTCCGCCGAGGTTGTGGGTCAGCGCGAGGCGGGGGTCGGCGAGCTGCCGCTCCCCCGCTTCGCCGCGCAGCTGCAGCCAGGCCTCATAGAGCATTCGGAGACCACTCGCGCCGACCGGGTGACCGAACGACTTGAGGCCACCGTCGACATTGACCGGCATCCGGCCGTCCAGGTCGAAGTCCCCGCCGAGCACGTCCTTCCAGGCCTGACCGCGATCGGCGAACCCGAGGTCCTCCATCAGCACGATCTCGGTCGGGGTGAAGCAGTCGTGCACCTCCGCGAGCGACAGCTCCGAGCGCGGGTCGGTGATGCCCGCCTGTGCGTACGCATCGGCGGCGGAGTGGACGACCTCGGGGAAGGTCGTGAAGTCGTACGCCGGGTCGAGCCCGCCGCGCATCGGGCCGGAAGCCAGGGCGAGCGCCTTCACGAAGATCGGGCGGCCCGTGTAGTCGTAGGCATCCTCGGCGCGGACGATCATCGCCGCGGCCGCGCCGTCGGAGACGCCGGAGCAGTCGAAGATGCCGAGACGACCGGCGACCTTCAACGCTCCTTCGATCGTCTCGCGCGAGACCTCCTTGCGGAACTGCGCCTTCGGGTTGCGGGCGCCGTTGACGTGGTTCTTCCACGCGACGTGGGTCATCGCCTCCCGCATCGCGACCGGGTCCACGCCGTACTTGGAGGTGTAGGCCGGGTCGAGCAGCGAGAACGCGGCAGGCGCGGTCAGGGAGAGCTCCGCCGCGGTGCCGTCCGAGGGCGGGTCTGCGCGCAGGAGCCCCGAGAATCCGGAGTCCTTGAGCTTCTCGACACCGACGGCCATCACCCGGTCGTAGGCGCCGGAGGCCACGGCGTAGCAGGCGTTGCGGAAGGACTCGGAGCCCGTGGCGCAGTAGTTCTCGACCCGGGTCACCGGCTTGTAGTCGATCCCCAGGGGCCGGCTGAGCGTCAGCCCGCTCTGGCCCGAGCCAAGGGTTCCCAGCCACCAGGCGTCGACGTCGTCGCGCTGCACCCCCGCAGAGCCGAGCGCCTCTCCCACGGCTTCGAGCAGCAGGTCGTCGGTGGAGGACTCCCAGCGCTCACCGAACCGGGTGCAGCCCATGCCGACGATCGCGACGGCATCCTTGATCCCCTTGCTGGCCATCAGCGGACCCGTGCCTTCCAGAAGTAGTTGTGCACGGCACCGGCAGTGAACAGGCGCCGGAACACCAGGTCGACCTCGGAGCCGACGTCGACCCGCTCCGGATCGGCATCGGCGACCTCGAGGGTCGTGCGGCCACCACCGTCGAAGTCGACGACCACGTCGATCACCGGCGGAGACGGCGAGAACGCCAGCCGGTCGATGGTGAACGTCGCCACCGAACCGGTGCGATCCGCCAGCGACACCGTCTCCATCGCGTCGACGGCACTGCAGGACCGGCACACCCGCAACGGCGGCACGTGGAGGAACCCGCACGCCGTGCACCGGGTGCCGGCGAAGCCGAACTTCCAGGCCCCCGCGCGCGCCGACGGCGGCCCGGCGGGCCGGTCCGGTTCAGGACGGCGGGGCAGCTCGCGATCGAGCAGTCCTCGCCAGGAGAGGTACGTGACGTACGGAATCGCCCGTCCCTCCGACAGCTGCTCCGCCACGGACCGCGCGGCCCGACGGGTCGCGAGCAGGTCGGTCGTGCGCAGCAGCAGTCCGTCACAACCGTCGACGGCCGAGAGCACCAGCACCGTCTCGTCCGGACCGGCGACATCGAGCACGGCAGCCAGGCCGAGCAGCGGATCCACGGCACCGGAAAAACCGATCGGCGACCCGCCCGAGGACAGGGCGCCCTTGACCAGAGCCCCGGCCCGCTTGGTGATTCCCGAGTTCCCGCTCGTCACGACGACGTGGTCGGCCTCCGCGAGACCAGCGGCATCGAGCAGTCGGGCAGCAACGACACGGACCAGGTCGGCGTACTGCTCGAAGCCGAAGCGCTCCTCCCACTGCTCCCCCGTCGTCCGCTGCGGGTCACGCCAGCGGTCGAGCACCTCGAGGGTCTCGCTGGCGACGCCGAGCACGTCGGCGATCGCTTCGCCGTCACCGAACAGCAGGGCTGCGGCGCCGTCACCACCGGCCTTCTCGTCAGCGGAACCGGGCTTGCCGACGCGGACGTCGGCAGCGACCACCAGGCCACCCGAGGCCAGCGCGGCGCGGACACCCGCGAAGGTCGAGCGTGCCGATCCGACGAGGTCTGCTGCCGGGACGGCGGAGGGCAGTCGCAGAGCGGCGTGGACCGCAGCGGCGTTCGTCTTGTCGAGGTACGGCGGCGACGTGCTGGCCCACCACAAGGACCCCGGCACGGTGTCGGTGAGCCCGCGCGCAGCTTCCACGGCCATCGTCGTGGCGTCCTCGTCGAAGGACGCGACGACTCGCGTCCCACGGACCCCGCTGTCGCTCCCGAGGCGGTACGACGGCAGGTAGGTGCCGTAGCCCAGCAGACCGACTGCGGGCCTCACTGCGGCGTTCATCCGTGGACTCCCCGGAACAGGGCGGCGATGCCCTGGCCGCCACCGATGCACATCGTCTCCAGCGCGAGGCCGCCCCGGCGCCGGTCGAGCTCGTGCAGCATCGTCGTGAGGATCCGTACACCCGTGGCGCCGATCGGGTGGCCCAGCGAGATTCCGGATCCGTTGACGTTGAGGCGGGAGTCGACCTCGTCGAGCTTCACGCCCCAGCCGGCCAGCACGGCCAGCACCTGCACGGCGAAGGCCTCGTTGACCTCGATCAGGTCCAGGTCGTCGAAGCCGACGCCGGTGCGTGCGAACAGCCGCTGCACGGCGGCGACGGGACCGATGCCCATCATCGAGGGCTCGACGCCGGCGGCGGCCCAGCCCTCGAACCAGGCCATCGGCTCGAGGCCGAGCTCCTCGAGCCTGTCCTCGGCGACGACCAGGCAAGCGGCCGCAGCGTCGTTCTGCTGGGCCGCGTTGCCGGCCGTGACGGTGCCGCCGGGGCTGATCGCCCGGAGCCGACCGAGCGTTTCCATGGTCGATTCCGGACGAATGCCCTCGTCCCGGTCGAACACGACAGCGTCCCCACGGCGCTGCGGGACCGAGACGGGAACCACTTCGTCCGCGAAGACCCCGGACTCCCACGCCGCAGCGGCGAGCCGATGGCTGCGCACGGAGAACGCGTCCGCCTCTTCGCGGCCGATTCCGTAGTGGGCGGCAAGGTTCTCGGCCGTCTCGATCATGCCGCTGATCGGACCGAAGCGCTCCTCGGGCTGCGAGCGTTCGCGGCCCCGGTCGAGCCGGTCGTAGAGGGTCTGGTTTCCCGAGCGCGAACCCCAGCGTGCCGTGGTCGTGTAGTGCTCGATGTTGCTCATCGACTCCACGCCACCAGCGATGACGACGTCGGCCGCACCGGTCTGCACGGTCATCGCTGCGGTGATGACAGCCTGCAGCCCACCGCCACAGCGGCGATCGACCTGGAAGCCCGGCACCTCGATCGGCAGCCCCGCCGCGAGGGCAGCCCAGCGGCCGATGCACGGCGCTTCGGAGTTGGAGTAGGACTGCGCGAACGCGACGTCCTCGATGACCGTCGGATCGACGCCGGTGCGCTCCACGAGCGCACGGATCACGTCAGCGGCGAGCTCCTCGGCGCGGACCGGCCGCAACGTTCCACCGAAGGTGCCCACTGCCGTCCGCACGGGACCGACGATGGCGACGCGTCTCAAGCTGGTCATGGTTGCTGCTCCTAGGCCGATGCCAGCACGCTGTCGGCGCGGGCATCGAGCTCTGCTCGGTGGGCCGGGTCGGCGACGGCGATCATCCGCTCGACCCGCTGGCTCAGAGTGGCACCGCGGAGGTCCGCGATGCCGTGGTCGGTGACCACGACGATGCCTTCGGACCGGGGCGTGGAGACCGGTCCGGACAGCCGGCTGACGATCCGGCTCTGCCCGCGGGCGAGGGACGGCAGTGCCACGATCGGGATGCCTCCGGCGGACCGGTCAGCCCCACGGAGGAAGTCGACGGCGCCACCGACAGCGCCGACGTACCGGCCCCCGGCGAGCTCGGCGTTGACCTGGCCCGTCAGGTCCACCTCGATGGCCGCGTTGATCGCGACGAGCTGGTGGGAGGAGGCCAGGACGGCGGGGTCATGGGTGTACGACGTCGGCCGCAGCTGGACGGCCGGGTTGCGGTGGGCCCAGCGGAACAGCTCGTGGGTGCCGCCGAAGAGTCCACCCACGGCAACTCCGGCGTCGTTGGTCTTGCGGGATCCGTTGGCCACGCCCGCCTCGACCAGCCGCATGGCGGTGTCATTGATGATCCCGGAGTGGATGCCGAGATCGCGGTGGCCGTGGAGCTCGGCGAGCACCGCCTCCGGCAGCGCCCCGATGCCGAACTGGAGGGTGGCGCCGTCCGGAACGAGCTGCGCCACCCGACGGGCCACTACACGGGTGTCGTCACCCACCTCAGGCATCGGCAGCTCTCCCGGCGGCCGGGACGTATGGATCGCCGCGGTCCACTGGTCGGCCCTCAGCGTGCGGGCGCCGTACGTGAAGGGCACCTGGTCGTTGATCTCCGCGATCACCGTTCGCGCGGTGTCGAGCGCGGCCGAGAAGTAGTCGTCCGCGAGCCCCAGGCTGTGCCGCCCGTTGTCGTCGGGCGCTGAGACCTGGACGAACACGACGTCGCAGTGGAAGTCGCCTCCGGACAGCAGATTCGGAAGCGTTGAGTAGTGCACAGGCCAGATCTCGAGCCGCTCCGCGGCGTGCAGCCGGGCATTGGTCCCGGCACCGCAGTAGGAGTGGACGGTCAGCGCGTCCGGGACGGTCTCGGAGGTCAGCGCACTCTGCGCCGGGATGCCGACGAAGCAGCGGAGGTCTCCGATCCGGTCGGCCTGCCGCACCAGCTCCTCCACCAGTGTCGTCGGCTCCGCGCAGGTCTGACCCCACGTGATCGTGTCACCGGGCCGGATCAGCCCGGTCAGGTCGATCGTGGAGGCGAGTCCGCTCACCCGCGCCACCGTTCATGCGATGGATCGAGCAGCTGGGCCAGGTGCCCCTCGGCCAGCCAGACCAGGGACTCCAGCTCCAGCGCGTCGAGGAAGCGGACCCGTCCGGTGCGCAGGTCCTCCACCCGCAGCCGGACGGAGTTCCCTTCCTTGTCGAGCCTGACGGCCACCGAGGCGAACTCGCTCTCGATGATCTCGCCGGCAGGGTGGATCTCGGTCATGGCACGCGCCTCAGATCAGGAAGCCGAGAGTGGGGACGGCCTGCTCGTTGTCGACCAGGACGACCTTCTTGTAGACGAGCCGGATCTGCCCGTCCACGCGACGCAGGCGGTACGTCGTACGACCGCCCCACAAGGTGTTGCCCCGCGGACGCGACTCGAAGGCCAGCACGTTCGCGCTGATCTCGAGGTCGACGCCACCGTCGGAGTTGGCCCGGCCGCCGATGAGCTCGACGTTGCCGATGATCCGGCGCAGGTTGGACGGCGGTGCCTGCGCGTAGCGCTTGCCGGTCTTGACCTGCTTCATCCGGGTGGAGATGCGGTTGCGGTTGTCGAAGATGATCGACACGGTCGCCCGGGGGTGGTCTCCCTCGCCATCCACCGGCACCCAGTAGATGGCGTCATCGGTCCACAGCGCCTCCCAGCCGTCGTAGTCGTTCTCGTCGGCGAGCCGCGCTTCGCGATACAGGAACTGCTCGACCTCCCGGGCCTCCCACCCGTCCGGGATCTCGAGCAGCTCGGTGCCCGTGTCGGGGCGCGGCGGCAGCCCCTGCTCCGTCGTCAACTGCGTCATCAGTCCTCGGCCTCCATCAGCGACTTGTAGTGGTTCCAGAACCCGCGCATGCCGGTCTCGTCGGTCGCGGACCCGATCGTGAAGCCGTTCTCGTCGAGGCTCTCGCGCAGCAGTCCGCGACGCACGTCGAGCCATTCGGGATCCGCCATCTCGACCCCGCGCTGGTTCCGCTCGTACATCTCGGTGTCGTCGGCCAGCAGCATGCCCGCGGGGCCGACCGAGCCGATGGACTGCGACACCATCCGCTGGTTGAGCTCGTGACCACCGTCGAACTGCACGGCGGTGGCGTACTGCACGCACTCGCCGACCGCGACGGGCTGGATGTTGAAGACCTGGATCTCGGCGATGAACAGGTTCGGGAAGATCATGACGTGCGGTGCGCCCTCGATCATCCGGCGCTCGGCGTCGTCGCCGTAGGTCTCGTTCATCGCGTCGACGTAGTTCGGCACCCGCTCGGGGGTCGTGCCGAACCAGCGCATCGGCTCGGCGAAGCCGCGGAACTCCGGGCGCAGGTCGTTCTCGCTGTGCCCGTTGCCCAGGTTGCGGGTGACCGCCGTCGAGTTGTCGCTGTACAGGGCGCCGATCGGGCTGCCCGTCACACCGAAGATCGACCCATGGACGAACTGCGGGTGGTAGCCGTCGGTCTCGTTCTCGGCGAGGAACTTCCAGTTCGACCGGGTCTTGTGCCGCAGCCATCCGGCGTCGAGCGACACCTTGCCGTCAGGCGCCAGGCCGACCAGGCGGTCGATCTCACCCTTGGCCGCGCCGAGGTGCTCGTCGAGGCTGGGGCCCTCCTCGGCCATGCTGCCGAAGACGAAGCCCTGGTACGACGCGACGCGCGCCACCTTGCCCATGCCCAGCGGCAGCTGCTTCTTGCCGCCGTACCCCTTGTTGTAGGGGTAACCCAACAGCTCACCGGTGTTCCGGTAGGTCCAGCCGTGGTAGGGGCAACGGAACGAGCTGGAGTTGCCGGACTTGTCGTCGCAGACCTGGAGGCCACGGTGGGCGCACCGGTTGATCAGCAGGTGCACCTCACCTTCCTTGTCGCGGGTCATCACGACGTCCTGGTCAGCGAGCTGCTTGCGCACGTAGTCGTTGGGCTGCGGGACCTCGCTCTCGTGACCGACGAAGACCCAGGTCTTGTGCCAGATCTTGCGCAGCTCCTCGGCAAAGATCGACGGGTCGGTGTAGAGCGTGCCGTGCACCCGGGCGGGCTGGATCAGCCGGTCGTAACGGCTGCCGCCTTCCTGGACCTCGGCCTCGACATCGACATCGGAAGGGGAAGGGGACGGGACCACAGCGGTCATGACTTCTCTCCTTGGGGCGGGACGGACTGGGCGACCAGTTCGACGAGCCGGAACTTCTGGACCTTGCCGGTCGCAGTCGTGGGCAGCTGAGTGGCGTCGAGGAACTCGACGCGCTTGGGGACCTTGAACCGGGCGAGGTGCTCGCGGGCGTGGGCGATGACGTCTTCCGCAGTGAGTGCGTCGCCCTCGGCACCGGGCGCCCGGACGATGACGGCGCAGCCGATCTCACCCCAACGGTCGTCCAGCACTCCGACGGCGTAGACCTGGCTGATGGCGGGGTGCGCGCCGAGGACCTCCTCGACCTCCTTGGGCATGACCAGTTCGCCACCGGACTTGTAGACCTCCTTGCTCCGGCCGGTGAGGACGAGGTAGCCGTCCTCCCGCACCTGGCCGAGGTCTCCGGAGTGCAGCCAGGTGGTGCCGTCAGCCGAGGAATGCAGCGCTGCGGCGGTCTCCTCGGGCTTGGCGAAGTAGCCGAGCATCGTCGTCGGTCCCGAGGACGTCAGCTCACCGACGGCACCCTCGGGCAGCACGTCGCCGGAGGTCGGATCCACGGTGCGGTAGACGCACAGCGTGCCGTGGCTCGCCACGCCGGCGGAGCCCGCCAGCTTCGGCCGCCCGACGGTGGTGGAGGTCAGCACCAGGTCGTCCTCGGGAAGGGTGAGTGTCATCGCACCGCCGCACTCGGTCATGCCGTAGCCGGTGACGATCTCGCTGACGCCGAATTCGCGCTCGACCTGTTCCCACAACCAGACCGGCGCCGGCGCGGAGCCGCAGAGGATCGCGGTCAGGCTGGACAGGTCGGCACCGGTCCGGAGCGGCGACTCGACCAGGGCAACCGCCATCGTCGGCACACAGAGCATGTCGGTGGCGCGGTGCTTCTCGATCGCGGTGAGGTAGGCCTCGGCACTGAAGGACGGCAGCATGATGATCGCGCCGCCGACGTACGTCGCCGACAACAGGCCCTCGACGTAGCCGAACATGTGGTAGCAGGGCAGTGAGAAGAGGATCCGCCGGCCGTCCTCGTAGGCACGGGTCAGCGCAGACGCGTAACCGGTGCGCAGGACGGCGTCGTGGGTGACCTGGACGCCCTTCGGCGAGCCGGTGCTGCCCGAGGTGTAGAGCAGGTCGGAGACGTCGTCCGGGTGGTGGCCGGCACCGGCAGACGCGCCCTCGTTCTCAAGAGCGATCTGGACCAGCGTGGTCGCCGTGAACGCTCCGGGACGGACGGGGAGCTCGGGGCGCTCCACGAGAACCACGTGGCGCAGCCCATCGGGCGCGCTTCCTCCGACCATCGGGCGATCAGGGAAGTCAGGGGTGTCCCAGCCGGGCACGATCTCGTCGAGCATGCCGGCGTGGTCGAGGTGCCCGCTACCCGTTCGATACCCGGCATTGGTGACCAGGACCTTGCAGTCCGACTGCTTCAGGACGTAGCGCAGCTCGTCGGTGCGGTAGAGGAAGTTGAACGGAATCGCGACGGCTCCGGCCCGCGCGATCGCGAACTTCCAGGTCACGAACTCGGCGTAGTTGGCCATCAACAGGCCTACCCGGTCACCCCGGCGGACACCGAGAACGGTCAGCCCGTCAGCCAGTCGGCGCGATTCGGCGGCCACGTCGGCGTAGCTGAGGACACGTTCGTCGGTGACCACGAAGTCCCGCTCGGGGTACTCCTCGGCACAGACGTCGAGCCACGCGTCGAGGGTCCGCGGGGTCCACTCGCTGAACCGCTCACCCAGGGCTGCACGACGTTCGTTGATGGTGCCGGTGTTCGAGAGAGTCATGATGTCCTCCGTTCTTTAATCTAGATTAGATTAAGAGATGACCTCGCGCAACGCCCGGGTCCCGATCAGGTCGGGAAGCCTGAACTTCTGGACCTTCCCGGTCGGTGTCGCCGGCAGCTCGCCGGCCACGAACCACCGCGTCGGCACCTTGTACGGCGACAAGCGCTCGCGACAGTGCGCGACGAGCGCGGCCACCAGCGCTGCCGGGTCCTCCTCCAGACGCGCGTCCCGCAGGTGGACCGCCGCAGCGACGATCTCGCCCATGCGCTCGTCGGGCAGCCCGAAGACGGTGGCATCGAGGACCGCCGGATGCTCGGCCAGGCAGGACTCGACACCAGCAGGCGCGATGTTCTCGCCGCCACGGATGATCAGCTCCTTGAGCCGTCCGGTGAGCGTGATGTAACCGCGTTCGTCCATCGCGCCCAGGTCGCCCGTGTGCACGAACCCGTCAGCATCCACCGTCGCCGCAGTGGCGGCGGGGTCATGGAGGTACTCGATCAGCTGCTGGTAGCCACGGGCGCAGATCTCTCCGGGCTCCCCCAACGGCTGCACGGCCCCGGTGACCGGGTCGACGACCTTCACGTCCACGCGAGGTAACGGGTGGCCCACTGTCACGAGCTTGTCCTCGCGCGTGTCACCGGGACGGGTGGCCGTGAGCACAGGCGCCAGCTCGGTCTGGCCGAAGACATTCGTCACGGCCGCGCCGAAGATCTGTTCAGTCGCCTCGATCAACACTGCGGGCACGTTCGCTGCTCCACCGAGGGCGACCTTCAGCCGGGGCGCCGGCTGATCCGAAGCACGCTGCGCCTCGACCAGCGCGCCAAGGACCGCCGGCACGAAGAAGAGCACGTCGACGTTCTCGCGACGCATGGTCTCCAGCACCGGTGCGGGCGCGAACTGCTCGACCAGCACCTCGGTGCCACCGAGCCACAGCGGTCCCAGGGTGCCGATGACACAGGCCGCGGTGTGGAACATCGGCAACGGGTTGATCGTCACCGCACCGGCCGGCATGTCGACGTACTCCATGGTCAGCTTCGCGACGTTGACCAGGGAACGGTGTCGCAGCAGTACGCCCTTGGGGTTGCCGGTGGTACCCGAGGTGTACTGCAGCATCACCGGAAGATCGGGGTCCGACGGCGCCTCGGCAACGACCGTCGGGTCGATCGCGTCGGCGCGCCACTGGTCGCCGTCGGCGAGGCTGATCAGTCGCAGGTGCGGGCGATCGGAGGCCACCTCGCGCGCCACGGCCGCCATGTCGTAGTCACGACTGCGGTCAGCGTGCAGGAGCACGGTGCAGCCCGAGTGGTCGACGGCGTAGGCGAGCTCAGGCACGCGCAGCACCGGGTTCAACGCCACCAGGACGACACCCGCCAACGCCGCGCCATGCTGGATCAGCACCCACTCCACGACATTGGGGGCCCACAGTGCGACGTGGTCGCCGGGGCGTGCGACCCGTCGAAGAGCCGTCGCGATCCGCTGCGCGTCGTCGTAGAGCTCGGCGTAGGTCAGACGGACCTCGAGACCGTCGCCGTGTCGAGAGCCGACCAGGGCCAGCCGAGCGGGGTACGCCGCCGCACAGTCCGCAAGCAGGGCGGGGACCGTGAGGTCGCTGAGCTCGACGCTCGTGTCGGCCGGCAGGTAGGACGTCGTGATGAGCGACATCAGTTCTCCTGGGAGGACGTGGCACCGAAGACCGGGCGACGCTTCTCGGCGAATGCGGCCACGCCCTCGGCGAAGTCGTCGCTGTCCCAGAGCATGGTCTGGTTGCGGACCTCGAGGTCGAGCACGGCGAGCGGGTGGCGCGGCTCCCCGGAGAGCATCTGCTTGATCACCCCGAGCGCCAGGGGCGGGCCGACGGCGAGCACCGCTGCGTCCTCGAGGGCGGCGTCCAGTGCCTTGCCCGGCTCCACGACCCGATCGACGAGGCCGATGACGCCGGCCTCGACGCCCTTGATCCGCGATCCCATCATCAGCATCTGCCGGGCGCGCGGTGCCCCGACCCGGGCGGGCAGGGAGGCGAACACGCCCATGTCGCCGGCCAGTCCGACGCCGGTGAAGGTCGTGGCGAAAGTGGCGTCGCTCGCCGACACCACGCGATCGCAGGCCAGTGCCAGGGCGACGCCGGCCCCGAACGCAGGGCCCTCCACGGCAGCGACGACGGGCTTGGGCGTGTGCCACAGGGCCCGGATGATCCGCTGGGCGGCCTGTGCCCGAGGGGTCGTCTCGTGGCGTGGCTGCCGCTCCATCGTGGACACGTCGCCTCCGGAGCAGAACGCGCCGCCAGCGCCGGTGAGCACGATCGCCCGGACTCCGGCATCAGCGTCAGCGGCCTCGATCGCCTCGGCCAGCGCGTAGCGCAGCGGCAGGTTGACGGCGTTCTTCAGGTGCGGCCGGTTGAGGGTGATGATGCGGACGGCGCCGCGGTCCTCGACCAGGACCGGGTTGTCCTCGACGACGCTCATCGTCCCTCGTAGGTGCCGGTCCGACGCTCGATCACGGCGGCGAGCGCCTCGCGGCTGTCGGCGGTGCCGGACAGCTCGGAGACGACGCGGGCCTCCTCCGGAAGCCGCTCTGCGACGGTGGACCCGAGCCCGTCCCACACCAGGCGCTTGGTCGCGGACAGCCCGAGCGGCGGCTGCGCGGCGAGCTCGGCAGCGAGCTGGTCCACAGCGGCAGCGAGCTCGGCGTCAGGCACCACCCGCGAGACGATTCCGATGTCACGCGCCTCGGCCGCGCCCAGCGTGGGGTTGGTCAACAGGATGTCCATGGCCCGGCGGAGGCCGACGATCCTGGCCAGGGTGACCGTCGTACCGCCATCGGGCGCCATCCCGACACGGACCGCACCGGAGAAGAACTTCGCGCCCTCGGCAGCGACGACCAGGTCGGCGGCGCAGACGAACCCGAAACCCGCTCCACCGGCTGCGAATCCCTGCACCTGCGCGATGACCGGCGCCTTGAGCTGGATCAGCGCAGCCGTGGCGAGCTGCAGCCAGGCGGTCGCCTCCCGGAGGTAGTCGGGAAGGTCCTCGCCCTTGCTGGCGAAGGTCTTGACGTCGCCACCGGCACAGAAGTTGCGGCCCTCACCGCTGAGGATCACGACCCGCACGGACGGCTCGGCGTGGCACCGCAGCACGACCTCGTGCAGGACGCGCAGGAGATCGGCGTCGACCGCATTGGCCGACTCCGGCCGGTTGAGCCGGATCCGGGCGATGCCGTCGGCGATGTCGAGGAGCACCGGGCCTTCGGAGACGAGCGAGGTCACGAGGGGCCTTCCTTCCGGCCGGCGAAGGCCGACACGCTGGCACCACCGGCGTCGCCGGCGATGTGGGACACGACGGCTTCGAGCTCGAGGTCGAGCCCTGCCGCCAGATCAGTGGCGAGACCCTCGCGGACCAGCCCCTTGATGGTGCGTACGGCGTCCGGCCGGCGCGCTGCGAGGCGACCCACGAACTGCTCCACCTCGGTGTCGAACGCCTCCGCAGGGAAGGACCGGTAGGCGAGGCCCCACTCGACGGCGTCGACGCCGGTCAGCCGGTCGCCGGACAGCAGCAGGCCGAGCGCACGCTGGGTGCCGACGATGCGCGGAAGCCGCTGCGATCCGCCGCCTCCAGGCACCATGCCGAAGTTGACGTGGTTGTCGCTGATCCGGGCGTCGTCGCGCACCAGGACGACGTCGCAGGCCTGCATCAGCTCGAAGCCGCCAGCCATCGCGATGCCCTCCACGACAGCGATCACCGGCTGCGCGATCGCGGAGACGGCCTCGCAGGCACCCCGGAACGCCTCGAAGAGGCTGCGCAGCGCTTCAGGTCCTTCGTCGCGCAGTCGCTGCACCTCGGCAAAGTCGCCGCCGGCACAGAAGTTGGCGCCGGCACCGCGGATCACGACCACGTTGACCGACGGGTCCTCCCCGGCGACGCGGATGGCCTGCTGCAGCGCAACTGCGAGTGCCGTGGTCACGGCGTTCATCGCGTCGGGTCGATCGAGCGTGATCCGCGCGATCCCGTCCGCGATCTCGAGCCGCACGGGCGGCGTCCCGGTCGCGGCTGTCACATGCCTCTCCCGCCGGAGACCTCGAGGACCGCGCCGGTCATGTAGCTGGAGAGGTCGGAGGCAAGGAAGGCGACCACGTTGGCGATCTCCTCGGGTTCGCCGGCACGACGCATCGGGATGGTCGCCTCGGTCGCGGCGTACGCCTCCGGCGTCATCGCCTCGGTCATCGGCGTGCGGATCAGGCCGGGCTGGATCGCGTTGACGCGGACGCCGTGGTGGGCCAGCTCCTTGGCTGCCGCCTTGGTCATGCCGACGATCCCGGCCTTCGCCGCGCTGTAGTTGGTCTGGCCCGGGTTGCCGCTCTTGCCCGACATCGACGAGATGTTGATGATGCTGCCGCGCTTCGCCTCGCGCATCACCTCGCTGGCGGCGCGGATCCCGAGCCAGGTGCCCTGCAGGTGCACGGTGATGACGGCCTGGAAGCTCTCGAGCGTCATCTTCTTCAGGGACGCGTCGCGGGTGATGCCGGCGTTGTTGACGATCACGTCGAGGCCGCCGTACGCCGCGACGGCGCCGGCGACGAGCTCAGCGACGCTCTCCTCCGAGGTGACGTCACAGGCCACGCCGCGCGCAGCAGGCCCGATGCCAGCAGCGGCAGCTTCGGCCTTCGCGCCATCCAGGTCCGCGATGGTGACCCGCGCCCCGTGTCCGGCCAGTGTGGTCGCGATGGCCAGCCCGATCCCCTGGGCGGCACCCGTGACGATCGCGGTCCGACCCTCGAGCAGGCCGCTTCCCTGGGCGGTCATGCGATGTACCGCACGATCGAGTGGACGACGGCCGCAGGCTTCTGGGTGCCCTCGATCTCGAAGGTGCTCTCGAACGTGGCCTGCACGGCACCGTCGAGCGGCGTCACCGCGAGCACCTTCGCGTTCAACCGGATCCTGCTCCCGACGGGGACCGGAGCCATGAAGCGCACCTTGTCGAGGCCGTAGTTCACCGCCATCCGGACGTTGTCGACCCGATAGAGCTGGTTGAGCAGGGGCGGGAGCAGGGAGAGCGTGAGGAAGCCGTGGGCGATGGTCGCCCCGAACGGTCCCTCCGCGGCCCGCTCGGCGTCGACGTGGATCCACTGGTGGTCGTCGGTGGCGTCGGCGAACCTGTCGATCCGTGCCTGGTCGATCTCCAGCCAGTCCGACGTTCCCAGCACGTCGCCCTCTGCGTTCGCGAAGCCCGTCACGCCGTCGTACACCTTCACCTGTGTGTCCTGTCTCGCTCGGTCAACCATAGATTTTGAATCCAAACTAAATTATAGTCTGGATTCAAGAACGTCAACACAGGAGGAATCCATGTCCGAGGCCTACATCGTCGAAGCCGTGCGCACGCCCGTTGGGCGACGCAAGGGCGGATTCGCCGACGTCCACCCCGCCGACCTCGCCGCGCACTCGCTCAAGGAGCTCGTCGCGCGCGCCGGAGTCGACCCGGCGGCCGTCGAGGACGTCGTCCTCGGCTGCCTCGACAACATCGGCGCCCAGGCCGGCGACATCGCCCGTACTTCCGCCCTCGCGGCTGGCTTCCCCGAGACCGTGCCCGGCGTGACGATCGACCGCCAGTGCGGTTCCGCGCAGCAGGCGGTGAGCTTTGCCGCCATGGGCGTCAAGAGCGGGATGCAGGACCTCGTCATCGCCGGCGGCGTCCAGAAGATGAGCCAGTTCCCGATCCTCTGCGCCTTCGCTGCAGGAGAGCCCTACGGATCCATCGACCCGTGGACCGACAACCAGGGCTGGCAGGCGCGCTACCCCGGCGAGGAGATCTCCCAGTTCCGCGGCGCCGAGATGATGGCCGCCCACTGGAAGCTCACCCGCGACGACTGTGAGGAGTGGGCCTTCCAGAGCCACCAGCGCGCGCTGGCCGCGATCGACGCGGGCTACTTCGACAAGGAGATCGCCGCGTTCGCCGGCGTCACCACCGACGAGGGCCCGCGCCGCGACACCACGCGCGAGAAGATGGCGACCCTCCAGACCCTGGTCCCGGACGGCGTCCTGACCGCCGGTGTCGCGTCCCAGATCTCCGACGCCTCGGCTGCCCTCCTCATCGCTTCCGACGCGGCAGTCAAGGAACACGGCCTCACGCCGCGGGCCCGGATCCACCACGCCTCGGTGCGCGGCGACGACCCGGTGATGATGCTGTCCGCGCCGATCGCGGCGACGCAGTACGCCCTGAAGAAGGCCGGCCTGACCATCGACGACATCGACGTCGTCGAGATCAACGAGGCATTCGCCCCGGTCGTCCTCGCGTGGAACCACGAGCTCAACGCCGACCCGGCCAAGGTCAACCCCAACGGTGGCGCGATCGCCCTCGGCCACCCGATCGGCGCCACCGGCGCCCGGCTGATGGTCTCGATGCTGCACGAGCTCGAGCGCACCGGCGGCCGTTACGGCCTGCAGACCATGTGCGAGGGCGGCGGCCAGGCCAACGTCACCATCATCGAGCGTCTCTGAGAGCGGGCAGGACGATGGAACGCACCCTCTTCAACGAGGACCACGAGTCCTATCGCGCCACCGTGCGGGAGTTCCTCGCCCGCGAGGTGATCCCGCACAAGGACCAGTGGGACGACGAACGCTGGATCCCGCGCGAGGTCTTCAAGGCGGCGGCCGAAGCCGGCCTCTACGGCCTCCAGATCCCCGAGGAGTACGGCGGCAGCGGGGTCAGCGACTACCGCTACCGCCTGGTCGTCGGCGAGGAGGTCGCCCGCGCCAACGCGATCTCGTTCAGCGTCACGCTGGGCCTGCAGGACGATCTCTTCCTCGCCTACCTGCTGGGCCGCGCCGACGACGAGCAGAAGAAGCGCTGGCTCCCCGGCTTCGCCGCCGGCGACCTGATCGGCGCGCTGGCCATGACCGAGCCCGGCACGGGCAGCGACCTCCAGGGCATCCGCACCTCGGCTCGCCGCGACGGCGACCACTTCGTCGTCAACGGCCAGAAGACGTTCATCTCCAGCGGCATCATGGCCGACCTGATCGTGCTCGCGGTCCGGACCGACCCCGAAGGTGGCTCCAACGGCTTCAGCCTCCTGATGGTGGAGGCGGACAAGACGCCCGGGTTCGAGCGTGGCCGCAAGCTCGACAAGATCGGGCTGCCCGCGCAGGACACGGCCGAGTTGTTCTTCACCGACGCCCGCGTGCCGGTGGAGAACCTGCTGGGCGAGGAGGGCCAGGGCCTGAAGTACCTGATGAGCCACCTGCCCCGCGAGCGCCTCGGCGTCGCCAACCAGTCGATCACCACGGCGCGGGCGACGCTCGACCAGACGATCGCCTACCTCAAGGACCGCACGGCCTTCGGCAAGCGGCTGATCGACTTCCAGAACACCCGCTTCGAGCTGGCCGAGATGGACACCGAGCTCGACGTCGCGCAGGCGTACGTCGACGCGTCGGTGCTCGCCTTCAACGCGGGCACGCTCACGCCGGTCGAGGCCGCCAAGGGCAAGTGGTACGTCAGCGAGCTGCAGAAGCGCGTCATCGACCGCTGCCTCCAGCTCCACGGTGGCTACGGATTCATGCGTGAGTACGCCGTCGGCAAGGCCTACATCGACACCCGGATCCAGACCATCTACGGCGGAACCACCGAGATCATGAAGGAGATCATCGGCCGCGACATCGCCGGTGGTCGCTGACAACCCTCGATACCCTGAGGACCTGATGACCACCGACACCACGACCGCCGACACCACGACCGCCGACACACTCGAAGTGGTCCTCTCCTCCCGCTACAGCTGCCGCGGATTCCTTCCGCAAACCGTCGACCCCACCGACCTGCGCCGCCTCTTCACGATGGCCCAGCGCACGGCTTCGTGGTGCAACTCGCAGGCCTGGCAGGTCGAGCTCCTCGACGGCGACGCCGTGACCGCACTGTCCGAGCGACTGCTCGCCCACGTCCCCGTTTCCGCCGAGTCACCGGACATTCCGGGGCCCGAGCGCTACGAGGGGGTCTACCAGGACCGCCGCCGGGCCTGCGGATTCGAGCTCTACAACGCACTCGGCATCGCACGTGAGGACCAGACCGGACGCCTGATGCAGATGCTGGAGAACTTCCGGTTCTTCGGTGCACCGCACGTCGCCATCATCACCAGTCCGAAGGCGCTCGGCACGTACGGCGTCATGGACTGTGGCGGCTACGTCGCCACGTTGCTCACGGCGGCCGAGTCGCTCGGCATCAACGCGATCGCCCAGGCGGCCATCGCGATGTACGCCGACGTCGTTCGCTCCGAGCTCGGCATCCCGGAGGACCGGTCGGTCGTCTGCGCGGTCTCGCTCGGGTACGCCGACCCGGACCACGCGGCCAACACCTTCCGCACCGCGCGAGCCGACGTGGACATGGCCGTCACTGGCCTGCCATGACACTGACTCGCATCACCGAGCGGGTCACTGCGATCGATCTGCCGCTGCCACTGGAGGGGCTCACCAGCGTCAACTGCTACGTCCTGCGGGGTGATCAGGAGACGGTGCTGGTCGACCCCGGCTGGGCGTCTCCTGAGTCCGAGCGGGCCCTGCTCGACGCCTTGGCGGAGCTCGGCCTTGCGCGCGCGGACATCGGCCGCGTCCTGACGACCCACCACCACTGGGACCACTACACGCAGGCGATCACCTGGCAACGCAGGCACGGGATCCCCGTCCACCTCGGCCGTGGCGACGAACCCAGCATCAACGCCTGGCACACCCTCGAGGGCGCGTTCCCCCGTCAGGTCGACCTGCTCCGGCAGGCCGGAGCGGCAGCGATGGCCGCAGAGGTCCTGGCCATGCCGGCCGAGGTGCACGAGCAGGACATGGCCTTCGACCTGCCCGCGGGCTGGATCGACGACGGCGACGGGTTCGATCTCGGTGGCCTCACGGTCCGCGCCCTGGCCACCCCGGGGCACACGCGCGGCCACGTCTGCTTCGAGATCGTCGGCGAGGACCTGCTGCTGAGCGGCGACCACGTCCTGCCGCGGATCACGCCATCGATCGCCTACGAGCGCGAACCGTCCGCGGACTCCCTGACGTCGTACCTCGGCTCGTTGCGGCTGGTCGCCGACCTCTCCGAGGCCCGCCTGCTCCCCGCGCACGGCGCCATCGGCGACAGTGCGGCGCTCCGCGCCAAGGAACTGATCACCCACCACGACGAGCGACTCGACGTCATCCGCGACCTGGTCGACCGTGGTCACTCGACCGCGCACGACATCGCCGCCGCGATGACGTGGACCCGACGCGAGCGCCGCCTCGAGGAGCTGGAACTCATCCACCGGATGACCGCCGTGCTCGAGGTCGCCGCCCACCTGACGGTGCTGCGACAAGACGGCCACGTCACCCTTGAGGCGAACTCCGGCGTCGAGCACCACACCGTGGCCTGACCGGCCGGGTCAGCCGACGGGGTTCTTGCCCACCGTCACGTCGTCGAGGTCGGCGATGTCGCTCCACCGCTCGGACACCTCACGCAGCGTGGGCGGCTCGGTGAAGACTGCGCCCTTGTTCTGGAACTGGGCGACCCGATAGACCTGCCCGCCTCCGGCCACGAAGACCGCGCCGGTGTCAGTGGACTCCTCGGTGAGCAGGTAGGCCACCACCGGCGAGACGTACGACG
The DNA here is from genome assembly GCF_048654705.1 of Nocardioides sp. CPCC 206348. Taxonomy (NCBI): domain Bacteria; kingdom Bacillati; phylum Actinomycetota; class Actinomycetes; order Propionibacteriales; family Nocardioidaceae; genus Nocardioides; species Nocardioides sp. CPCC 206348. The sequence goes on along the minus strand of NZ_JBMCZA010000215.1, from coordinate 47,126 downwards.
GCGGGAGCTTGTCGAGCAGCTCTTGCGGCGCAATGTCCGCGGTCATCCGCGTGGCGGCCATGGGGGCGATCGCGTTGACGTGGATTCCGTCGCGGGCGCCCTCGATCGCGAGCGTGTTGAGCAGACCGACCAGTCCCGCCTTCGCGGCGCCGTAGTTGGCCTGGCCGAAGTTGCCGAACAGGCCACTGGTGGAGGTCGCCATCACGATCCGGCCGAAGCCCTGCTCCCGGAAGTACGGCCACACGGCCTTGCTCATGAAGTAGCCGCCATCGAGGTGCACCGCCTGCACGAGCTTCCAGGCATCGGTGTCCATCTTCGAGAACGACGTGTCGCGCAGGATCCCGGCGTTGTTGACCAGGCCGTGCACGGCGCCGAAGGCGTCGATGGCGGTGGCGACGATGGCCGCAGCACCCTCCTCGGTGGCGACGCTGTCGTAGTTGGCGACGGCCTCGCCGCCGGCGGAACGGATCTCCTCGACCACGACGTCGGCCATCGTCGTACCGGCGCCACTGCCGTCCCGGGAGCCACCGAGGTCATTGACCACGACCTTCGCCCCCACGCTCGCCAGGAAGAGCGCGTACTCGCGCCCGAGTCCGCCGCCTGCGCCGGTCACGATGACGACCCGGCCTTCCACTCCTGCCACTGTCCACCCCTCGGGTTACGATTCATTTTTGAATACAGATTAAGAATACTGGAACGGCAGCCCGTCCGCCACCGCGGGCAGGGTCGAAAAATGGAAATCCTGCGGCCCGGGTTTCCCCCACCGGGCCGCAGGATGCTGGATGGGTCAGACGACGACGAGGTCGTCGCGACCGGCCGCCTGCAGGGTGGCGACGTACTTCGGGAAGAGCTTCTTGCCGAGCGGGGCCAGCTTGAGCAGGCTCGCGACGTTGCCGTCGACCTTGATCTTGCCGCGCGCCATCGAGAGGGGCAGGTTGACCTTGCCCTGCCAGTAGGCGCTGCCGAGCTCGGCCGTCATGCGCATGGTCGCCACCGGGGCGGCCATGCCTTCACCCGGGCCGATCTCCTGCTTGCCCATGTCGATCACCAGGTCGGTGTCCGGGTCGGAGAAGACGAACTTCACGACGATGCCGGTCGCTTCCATCTTCGGCCCGATCTCGGGGTCGTCGAACCCAGCCTGGAACACGCTGCCGATGTAGTGGCGAACCTCGTCCGCATCCTTGAAGGCCATCACTGGGCCCCTTCCCCTTCGGGAGCCACCCGGCGTGCGCTCCTTCACGGGAACAACCGTAACATAAGTTAGGTTATGGTGAAAGCGTTGCGCCCCACCCGGTCCGCGGCGTTGTGGAACCACCTACGATGACCGTCGACAGTCGAGGAGAATCCGATGACCGAACGTCCGGTCCGCCGCAACGAGGCACTGCGTGCTTCCTGGTTCGAGGGCGCCAACGAGATCCTGGCGACCGATGGCTACGGCGCCTTGAAGCTCGCCCCCCTGTGCAAGAAGCTCGGTGTCACGACCGGCTCGTTCTACCACTCGTTCGACAACTGGCAGGACTTCACCGACGCGCTGCTCGACGCCTGGCTGCACGACCGCACCCAGCAGACCGTCGAGATCGTCAGCAAGACCGAAGACCCGGTCGACCGTCTGCTGCAGCTCGCCGACGCCACCACTGAGCTCCTGCACCAGAGCGAGGCGGCCATCCGGGTCTGGGCGGGCACGGACGAGCGGGTGGCGATCGTCCAGCGCAAGGTCGACGAAGGCCGCTACCAGGTGGTCCTTGAGGCGATGACGCAGATCGTCGGCCCCGAGCGCGCCGAGAGGTACACGCTCTGGGGCCTGAGCACCCTGATCGGCTACGAGATGATCTCCGCCGAGCACGGCAACGAGCACCTGCTCTGGTCGCTGCAAAGCGTTCTGGCCGCCGCCCAGGCCGACGCCTGAGCGGCGGCCAGGGCCGACCACATCGGGCTCAGAACAAACGGCGCATGAGCGCGCGTGCCTTCGGGCCGTACGGCGGGTAGACCAGCGACGGATCCGGCCGGAAGCCCTTCACGGCCACCGACTTGCGGTGACTGAGGGCCTGGAAGCCCCACTCGCCGTGGTACGCACCCATGCCGCTCGCTCCGACGCCACCGAAGGGCAGGCTCGGAATGAGGTAGTGGATCGCGCAGTGGTTCACCACGGCTCCACCCGCAGGGACCTGCTCGACGATCCGGTCAGCGATCGCACGGTCCTTGCTGAACACGTACAGGCCAAGCGGCTTGGGCCGTGCGTTGACGAAGCCAATGACCTCGTCGATGGACTCGAAGCTGCGCACCGGGAGGATCGGACCGAAGATCTCCTCGGTCATGGCCGGTTCGTCGGGGTCTGGATCGACCAGGATCGTCGGCTCGATGGTGAGCGCCTTCGCGTCCGTGCCTCCACCCGCGACGACCGTGCCCTTGGTGCTCGCCAGGTATCCGGCCAACCGGTCGAACTGGCGCTGGTTGACGATCCGCTTCGGACCCTCGTCGGCGGTGAAGGTCGCGATCGTGTCGCGGATCCTCGCGACCAGTTGCTCCTTGACCGACTCGTGCACGAGCACGTAGTCGGGCGCGATGCAGGTCTGGCCGGAGTTCATCAGCTTGACCCAGGCGATCCGGCGGGCGACGACATCGAGGTCGGCGTCGGCGGTCACGATCGCGGGGCTCTTGCCGCCGAGCTCGAGGATGACCGGCGTCAGGGTGTCCGCTGCTCCGGCCATGATCTTGCGACCGATCTCGGTGCCGCCCGTGAAGAAGGCGTGGTCGAAGCCGAGCGCGAGGAGCGCCTGGGTGACGACCCCGTCGCCCTCGACGACCGCGACGGCGTCCTTGTCCAGGTACTCGGGCAACGCCTCAGCCATCAGGCGCGATGTCGCTGGCGCAACCTCTGACGGCTTGAGGACCACGCAGTTGCCAGCGGCGAGTGCCGCGACCATCGGGCCGAGCGACAGGTTGACCGGGTAGTTCCACGGGCCGATCACCAGGGCCACGCCGAGCGGCTCGTACTGGATGCGTGCGCTCGCCGGCATCTGGGTCAGCGGAACCCGGCGACGCTGCGGGCGCATCCACCGCTTGAGGTGCTTGATGGCCAGCTCAGCCTCACCCTTGGGCGGTGCGATGTCGCCGAACCATGCCTCGAACGAGCTCCGGCCCAGGTCGGCGGCCAGCGCCTCGGCGATGTCGGTCTCGCGCTCGGCGCAGAACCGCAGCAGGCCTTCGAGCTGCGCCTTGCGCCACTCGTAGGTGCGGGTGCGTCCGGTCGCGTACGTCGCGCGGAGCCGGCCCATGAGGGCATCGAGCTCGGCGGTGTTGCCCTTCACGGAAGGGGTGGCAGTCATGGCGATTCTCCGATCACTGCAGGATCATTTGAGGGTGTAGGGCATCCGCTTGACGGCGCGGACGAAGTTGCCGACGAGGTACTCCGGCTCGCCCAGCACCAGGTTCGGAGCGCGATGCAGGAGGTTGTCGAAGATCTCGCGCAGCTGGATCTTGGCGACGAAGTTGCCCATGCAGAAGTGCGGCCCGCCGCCACCGAACCCGACATGCGGGTTGGGGTCGCGCAGGATGTCGAAGACGTCGGCGTTCTCGAAGACGTTCTCGTCCCGGTTGCCCGAGGAGTAGATCATCGCGATCCAGTCTCCTGCCTTGATCTGCTGGCCGCCGAGCACGGTGTCCTGCGTCGCCGTACGACGGAAGGTCATCACCGGGGACGCCCACCGGACGAACTCCTCGATCGCCGTACCGATGCGGCCCTCGTAGTCCTCCAGGAGCAGCGCCTTCTGCTCGGGGAACTGCTGCAGTGCCCGCATGGTGAGGCTGATCGAGTTGCGGGTCGTGTCGTTGCCCGCCACCGAGAGGAGCACGAAGAACGCGCCGATCTCGTCATCGGTGAGCTTCTGCCCGTCGACCTCGGCGTTGACCAGTCCGGTCATCAGGTCGTCCTGCGGGTTGTTCCGGCGCTCCTCGGCCAGCTCCATCCCCATCATGAGCAGTCCGACGAGGGACTCGTTGAGGACCTCGCCCGGCTCGCGACCTGCGGCCACCTCCTCGTCCGCCCAGGAGACCATGCCGTCGGCATGGTGGGCAGCCTCGAGCCGCTTCTCGACGTCGGTCAGCCCGACCATCTCGTAGATGGTCCACATCGGCAGCCGCTTCGAGACCATCTCGACGAAGTCACCCTCGGGGTGCTCGAGCAGGTTGGTCACGATGTCGTGGGCCTGGCGCTTGATCTGGTCCTCGATCGCCTTGACCCGCTTGGGCGTGAAGGCGGAGCTGACCAATCGGCGCAGCACCGGGTGCCGCGGAGCGTCCATGCCGAGGAAGCTGCCTGCCGCCTCATTGACGTCCTCGGGAACCTCTTCCATCTGGAATCCCTGACCAGAACAGAAGAGCTGGGTGTTCTTGCTGACCTCCTGGATCAGCGCGTGGCTGGTCACCACCCAGACGCCCTCGTTCTCCGAGGGGATGAGGGCGCCCTCGATGGGCCGGTGCCAGCTGATCGGCGCCTCGGCGCGCAGCTTCTGGAAGGTGAGCTCACGCTCCTCGGCCGTGCCGGCCCAGAAGGCCAGCTCGGAAATGCTGTCGGGGTGGAAGGTGCGGGCAGCGCCGCCGTCGGTGATGGTCATGTTCAGACTCCAGAGGGAACGTAGAGCTTCTCGAGCTCGCGCTTGACGAGCTTGCCGGTGGGGAGCCGAGGGATCTCGGCGATGAAGTCGACGGTGCGCGGCGCCTTGAAGCGGGCGATCCGTTCACGGGTGTAGTCGATGAGTTCCTGGGCCAGCTCATCCGAAGCAGCGGACGGGTCCTTGAGCTGGACGACCGCCTTGACCTGCTGGCCCATCTCGTCGTCGGGCACGCCGATCACCGCGACGTCGTAGATCGCGGGATGCAGGGTGAGCACGGCCTCGACCTCGGCCGGGTAGATGTTCACGCCGCCCGAGATGATCGTGAATGCCTTGCGGTCGGTCAGGAAGAGGTAGCCGTCCTCGTCGAGGTAGCCCAGGTCGCCGACCGCGGTCCACGTGTCGTGCTGTGGGTGCGTCGCCTCGGCCGTCTTCTCGGGGTCGTTGTGGTACTCGAAGGGGCGGAAGTCCCGCTCGAAGTAGACCGTGCCGACCTCGCCGGCGGGGAGCTCGTTGCCCTCGTCGTCACAGATGTGAGCGACGCCGATCATCGCCTTGCCGACCGTCCCGCGCTTGTTGAGCCACTCGGGCGAGGAGACGAAGGTGATGCCGTTCTGCTCCGTCGAGCCGTAGTACTCGAAGACCACGGGGCCCCACCAGTCGATCATCGCCTGCTTGACGTCGGGCGGACAGGGAGCCGCGGCGTGCACCGCGAGCCGCAGGGTGTCGTGGGCGTACTTCGCGCGGGCCTCCTCGGGGAGCTGGAGCATCCGCACGAACATCGTGGGGACGAACTGCGCGCAGGTGACCCCGAACTTCTCGATCGCGGCCAGGGCTCCCTCGGCGTCGAACTTCTCCATCATCACCACCGTGCCGCCCAGTGAGTGCACGGCGCCGCTCCACTTGAGCGGGGCTGCGTGGTAGATCGGGGCCGGCTGGAGGTAGACGTCGCCGGGGCCGACCTTGAAGGGGCCACCGAGCAGGCCGGCGATCGGGTCGCCGGGCTGGTCGACCTGGATCGGCAGCATGGCCTGCTTGACGCCCTTCGGGCGTCCGGTGGTGCCGGAGGAGTACATCATGTCCGAGCCGCGGGGCTGGTCGGTGAGCCGCTCCCCCGCGCCCGCGATCAGGTCGTCGTACGACGCGAAGCCGGTGACCTCTCCGCCGAAGGCGAACGCGTGGGCGACGTCGGGGACGAGCTCCCGGACGCGGCCGGCTACCGGCACGGCCGCGGAGACGATCAGTGCGGAGGCGCCGCTGTCCTGGACGATGTAGGCGACCTCGTCGGCAGAGAGGCTCCGGTTGACCGGCGTGATGTAGAGCCCGGAGCGCATGCAGGCCCAGTAGATCTCGAAGCACTCGACCGCGTTGTCGGTGAGCATCGCGACGACGTCACCCTTGCGCAGGCCGAGGCCATGGAGGGCGCTGGCGAGAGCCGCCGAGCGGTCGTCGAGCTGGCCGTAGGTCAGCGTCCGACCCGAGCCGGCCATCACGACAGCCGGGTGGTCGGGGTTGGTCGCGGCGTGGACTCCTGGGTACATCGGGCACCTTCCGAATTCGCATAGAGATCAGGTTCCAACCTCCACTCCGGCGACCGACCCGGGAATCAGCGGCCTGTGTGAGGTGTCACAAAGTACCGTAACCTGAGTTATGCTGGGCGTCCAGAGTTCGCCTTGTCACATCGCGACTTTTCTGATTCTCTTTTAAAAACCACTGGAGGCGACATGAGCTCATCGACCGGAATCCGCACCCTGGGCGGGAAGCGGATCGCGATCACCGGCGCGGGCCGCGGCATCGGGCGCGCCACTGCCGCGGAGCTGCACCGCCGCGGCGCGCTCGTGGCGATCGGCGACATCGACACCGACGCCGCCAAGGACGCGGCCACCTCCATCGGCAGCGACGTGACGGCGCACCACATCGACGTCACCGACAGCGAGTCGTTCGCGAGCTTCCTCGCCGACGCCAAGCAGGCGATGGGCGGCCTCGACGTGCTCATCAACAACGCCGGTGTGATGCCGATCGGCCACTTCCTCGACATCCCCGAGGCGACCGTGCGCCGCGCGACCGAGATCAACCTGCTCGGCCCGACCCTCGGCATGCGCGCTGCACTGCCCGACATGATCGCGAACGGCTCCGGTCACATCGTCAACGTCGCTTCGGTCGCCGGCAAGGCCGCCGTCCCGGGCGGTCTCTACTACTGCTCCCACAAGGCCGGGATCATCGCCCTCACCGAGGGTGCCCGTCTCGAGTTCGGCGCCCGGGGCATCGACTTCACCTGCGTCATGCCCTCCTTCACGAACACCGACCTGGTGGCCGGCACCAAGGGCACCAAGTTCCTCAAGAACGTCGAGCCCGAGGACGTCGCGAAGGGCATCGCCGACGCCATCGAGAAGAAGCACAAGGACATCTACCTTCCGAAGTCGCTGCGCCAGATCACCTTCACCCAGACCCTGACCGGCCGGCGCGTCCGGGACTTCCTCAACCGCCGCCTCGGTGCCTACGACACGTTCCTGGACATCGACCAGTCCCGCCGGGCGGCCTACAACGAGCGGGTCAACAAGAGCTGAGCATGCTCCCGCACGAAGCCGCGACGGCGGCGCTGTACGACGCTGCCCGCCCGGACGCCGTACGCCGACAGCACGCACGCGGCAAGCGGACCGCACGGGAACGGATCGCCCTGCTCGTCGACGACGGCACCTTTCGGGAGATCGGCGCCCTCGCCCGGCCGGAGGCACCGGGCCCCGACGGGCAGCCGATCCTCGCCGACGGCGTCATCATCGGCACGGCACGGATCGACGAACGACCGGTCGTCGTGGTGGCGACCGACTTCATGTCGGCCGGTGGAAGCAACGGCCTGATCGGCAACGAGAAGCAGCGCCGGGCGATGGAGATCGCGGCAACCCGGGGGCATCCGCTCGTGATGCTGTTCGACGGCGGCGGCCACCGGATCCACGAAGGCCTGGACGCCCGCGACTTCGCCGGCGGCTTCGACATCCAGCAGGCGCAGACCCGGCTGAGTGGCTGGGTGCCGATGGTGGCGGCGATCCTCGGGCCGGGCTATGGCCAGCCCACCATCGCCGCGTCGCTGTGCGACTACGTCGTCGCGGTCCGCGGCATCGCGTCCCTCGGGATGGCACCGCCCGCACTGGTGCGAGCGGCGACGGGCGAGGCGACCGACGCGGAGGCCCTCAACGGCCCGGATGCCCAGGCGTCGTACGGCACCATCGACGCGGCCGTGGACACCGAGGAGGAAGCGCTCGAGGCCCTGCGCTGGTACCTCGACCTGCTCCCGTCCAACGCCGAGGCCGAGCTTCCCCGGGAGGTGCCGGCACTCCCGCGGAACGACGCTGCAGCAGCACTCGACGACGCCGTGCCGGCAAACCTGCGGGTCGGCTACGACATGGCCGAGGTGATCGCGGGGATCGTCGACGACGACAGCGTCGTGGAGCTGAAGTCAGCCTTTGCGCCGAACCTGCTCACCGCCCTGGCTCGCATCGAAGGGCGCCCGTTCGGCATCGTCGCCAACCAGCCGCTGTCGAAGGCCGGCATGCTCGACGCTGCGGCCGCGGACAAGGCGGCCCACCTGGTGTCGCTGTGCGACGCATTCGGCCTGCCGATCCTGGTCCTGATGGACCTGCCCGGCATGGCCGTGGGTGCCGAGGCGGAGCATTCCGGCCTGGCCCGCTCCAGCGCCCGGCTCTCCCTCGAGCTCGGGTCCGCCACCGTGCCCACCTTCACCGTCGTCGTCCGCAAGGGGTACGGCGGCGGCTACGTGATGATGTCCGGCGGGCGAACCTTCCACCCCGAGCTGGTCGTCGCCTGGCCACAGGCCGAGACCGCGGTGATGGCCGTCGAGACCGCCGTCGAGCTCGTCTTCCAGCGCGAGCTCGCCGCCGCCGACGATCCCGCTGGTCGTCGTACCGAGCTGATCGAGCAGTACCGAGGACAGCTCGGTGCCGTACGTGGCGCCGAGGGATTCGGGTACGACGCCGTGATCCGCCCGAGCGAGACCCGGGCATGGCTGGCTGACCTGCTGCCCGTCCTCCCGCGCCATCGGCTGATGGACACCTTCACGCCACGCCGCCACGGCGTGGCCCCTCTGTGACCGGGGCACAGCTCGGGAGCAAGTGCAGAAGGCCCACGTCATGCGACGTGGGCCTTCGTGTCTGAACCGATCTGCGCGCCTGTAGGGATTCGAACCCCAAACCTTCTGATCCGTAGTGCGAATCAGAATGTTTTCGAGGTGTCTGGCGCCGACCCGGCACGCTTTCAGCCGACGACCTGATGAGAACAAAATAGCAGGTCAGGGGCGGTTTTCGATCGGCTGGCGAGATGAGTCGACACCAGTCGCCGTGAGTCGCGAGCGACAGCGTCTCGAGAGTTTTTGAGCCGGCGTTGAGCCAGCCGATCTGCTATCTGATCGAGCTCTCGACGTGGGCACCCCCGCGGACCCATCCCGCAATCTCCAGCACGACGACCACACCGAACGCCACGACCGAGCGAAGATCCACTAGGGCACGGCAGTGCTCCTCAGCCGGCTCAGACATCGGTCACCCGAAGGCTCGCGTGAGCCTTGTACCGCTTGTTGATGGCGATCAGGTTGGCCGTCATCGCTTCCACCTGATGGGCATTGCGCAGTTGGCCGCCGAAGATGCCGCGCACGCCGGGCAGGACTCCGGCCAGCGCGATGACCGTCTCCACCGCGTCGTTGTCATCTCCCAGCACGAGGACGTCGGCATCCAGGCTCTGGACGGTCGGATCCTCCAGCAGGGCGGCGCTGAGGTGGTGAAAAGCGGCAACCACAGAACTCTCCGGGAGGAGGGCTCGGGCCTGCTCAGCGGCCGAGCCCTCGAGCACCGGCAGGGCATAGGGACCGCGCTTGTCGAAGCCCAGCGGGTTCACGCAGTCGATGACGATCTTGCCTGCCAGGACACGACGCAACTCCGTCAGCAGCTGGGCATGGCCGTCCCACGGCACGGCGACGATCACGATGTCGGCGGCGACCGCTGCAGCTCGGTTGTCGATTCCCACGACGCCGACGCCGTCGGCCCGCATCTCCTTGGCCACCATCTCTGCCCGAGCCGCGTCGCGACTGCCGAGCACGACCTTCACCCCGCCCATCGCCAGGCGCCGCGCCAGGCCGCGACCTTGCGGCCCGGTCCCGCCGAGTATCGCGATGACGGTCTTGTCGGTGAACTGAGACATGGGGTTCTCCTTTTGCGATGGTGCCCGATCAGACAGCTCGTCTGTTCAGGTAGGTGGAGGCCAGTTCGAGGTAGGGCTCGACGGCCTGTCCTGCGGTGTCGAAGCCGGCGCCTGACCCACTGCCGGCTTGGCGTCGGTGCTCGATCCCGGCGGAGATCACTGCGACCTTGAAGCAGGCCAGCGCTTGGTGGAAGTCCCAGTTCTCGAGCGGGACCCCGCCTGCCTTCTCATAGCCGGCAGCAAGGACTTCTGCGTCGGGCAGTCGGTTGCTGGTCCAGGCGCTCGGGGCGCCGATGACGAGGTCGAACGTCTCGTGGCGGTAGGCGCACATCATCGCCACGTCGGCGATCGGGTCGCCGATGGTCGACAGTTCCCAGTCGATGATGGCCGCAACAGAGCCCGCGGCGGCGGAGTCCGACGCCAACAGGGTGTTGTCGATGCGGTAGTCGCCGTGCACCACGGACGTGAACCGTTGCTCCGGAACCGTGGCCGTCAGTTGCTCGACGACACTGCTGGCCAACGGGCGCAACCGCTCGTCACCCACCGTGTCCCACTGTCCCGACCATCGCCGCAGCTGACGTGCTGCGTAACCGTCGGGTCGGCCGAAGGAACCGAGACCGGCCGCGACGTGGTCGACGCGATGCAGCATCGCGAGCGACTCCAGGAGGCTGTGCACCACCGATGCCAGGGCCTCGTCGTCGTACGTCTCCAGGTCCTCCTGGGTTCGTACGGCGGCGCCGTCGACGAATCCGGACACCGTGAACGGCACACCCAGCACAGACTCGTCCTCGCAGAGGAGTACGGCAGGCGCAACGGGCACCTCGGTGGCCATGAGAGCGGCCGTGACGCGGTGCTCGCGGGCCACGTCATGGGCCGACGCGGTGCGACCGGTGCGCGGCGGTGTCCGCAGGACCCATCGCGACACGTCGTCGGTGATGGCGTAGGTGAGGTTCGAGCGTCCACCCGCGATGAGCACCGACTCGAGGGCTCCGGCGAGGTCGACACCGACCTCGCTCAGCTGCCGGCCAACCGACTCCAATTCGGGAGCAGTCAGGTCACTCATCAGACGTCGCCAGCCAGCCGCCGCACAGCCCGTTTGGCGATCGACCAGCGGTGGACCTCGGACGGACCGTCATAGATGCGGAACGGCCTGATCTCACGGGCGATGCGCGCGACCGGCAGGTCCCGCGAGACGCCGAGTCCGCCACACATCTGGGTGGAGCGGTCCACGACGCGGTGCAGGGCTTCGGCTGCGAAGGTCTTGGCGATCGACGTGGATTCGGATGCACGGCCGCCCTCGTCCAGCTCGCGGCAAGCCACCAGGAGCAGGGCGTTGGTCGCGGCGAGGTCGATCTCGTTGTCCGCGATCATCTGCTGCATCATCCCCAGATCGGCGAGCCGTCCACCGAACGCCTCACGGCCGGCGACATGTCGTACCGCGACCTCGTGAGCACGACGAGCGGCACCCGACCAGCGCATGACGTGGGTCATCCGGGCAGGGCCGAGCCGGACCTGCGCGTAGCGGAACCCCTCGTCGACACCACCCAGGACGTCCTCGTCAGGGACGAAGACGTCAGTGAACCGCATCTCGCAGTGCCCACCGAGCATCGACCGGTCGACCGTCCCGATGTGGCGCCCCACCTCAAGGCCGGGCGCTTCGACAGGCGCGAGGAACATCGTCGCACCACCAAGACCGCCCACCTCACCACTGGTCCGGGCCATCACGATGAAGAACCCGGCACCGTCGGCACCGGTGATGAAGTGCTTGTGACCATTGATGACCCAGCCCCCGTCGACCTTCGTCGCCCGCGTGGCCAGCATCGAGGGGTCAGAGCCAGCACCCGGCGCCGGCTCGGTCATCGCGAACGCCGAACGCACCTGCCCACCGACCAACGGCGCCAGGAAACGCTCACGCTGCGCCGCAGTCGCGACATGGTCGAGCAAATGGATGTTGCCCTCATCCGGGGCGTTGATGTTCAGGGCCATCGGGCCGAAGAGTCCGTAGCCGGCCGCCTCGAAGACGGGGGCACGGTGCACCATGCCGAGACCGAGTCCACCGCAGTCGACCGGGCCGTGCGGCGACAACAGGCCCTCGGCACGCGCCTTGGTCTGGAGTTCAGCGCGAAGACGCTCGCCCCCGGCGAGCTCGACGTCGCCGTCGTGCAGGTCCTCGACAGGCAGAACCTCCCGACGCACGAACTCCTCGGTCGCCGTGACCAGGTCGGTGATCTCGGTGCGCATCCAGCGGCCCCCTCATGTCCAACCGAGCGCTCGCTCGATCCGGGCAAGCGTGACATGGGACCGGTGTAATTACTAGTCACCTGCCGTACTCTAATGTTTCGGTCCCGTCCACAACCGCTGCGACGGGCACAGAGAGGAACGTGACGTCAGTGACGAACCTGATTCCATCCGCACTCGTGACCGGTGCTTCACGAGGTATCGGCCGGTCGATTGCCCTCAGCCTTGCGAAGGCTGGATTCGCACTCACCATCACGTCGCGCCGGGACGAGGCACTCGCCGAGCTCGAGCAAGAACTCCTCGCGGCCGGCGCGCCCTCGGTCTCCAGGAGCCCCGGAGATGTTGCCGATCGCGAACACCTGGCCCACCTCGTCGACTTGCACAGAGCAGAGTTCGGAAGCATGCATGCGCTGGTGATCAATGCTGGCGTCGGAACTGCAGGAAGCATCGCGGACTTCCCACTCGAACGGACGCAGAAGCTCCTCGACGTCAACTTCATCGCCGGTCTGGTCCTGATCCAGCACTCGTTGCCGCTGCTTCGGGCGGGCGCGGCCGAAAGACCTGAGACAGGCGCCAAGATCATCGCTCTGTCGTCCATCACGGGCGCCTACGCCGAGCGCGACCTGGCGACGTACGGAGCCTCCAAGGCGGCACTGCTCTCTCTCGTCGAAACGTTCAACCTCGAGGAGTGCGAAAACGGCGTCACCGCCACAGCATTGGCGCCGGGATACGTCGACACCGAGATGGCAGCCTGGGTGACCGATCGCATCCCCGCATCGACGATGATCCCCGTCGCTGACGTGGTGCGCGTCGTCGACATGTTGCTCTCGTTGAGTCCCGCGAGCGTCATCTCGCGGATGGTGATAGCACGAAGCGGCTCCGGCGGTTACACAGCCTGAGCTCGTGCCGCCTCGAAGATTTCCTTGAGCGGCAGCGACGGATTGCCCAGCAGCTGCGGATCCACCATCACTCGCTCGGTCACCATCTTCTTCGCGACCGCGAAGTCGCGGGGGTTCGACACCACCTCAGCCGCGCGGACCCGGCCGTCCCTCAGGTAGAAGACGGAGATGCTTCTGTCCCGAGTCGGATCACCTCGAGTGATCACTTCATCCTCGGGCCGCGAAAGCCCCACCACCTGCAGTTTGAGATCGAACTGATCGGACCAGAACCACGGAACGGCGGTGTAGGGCGTGGGATTTCCTACGAGCGTCTGTGCCAGGGCGCGCGCCTGCTCACTGCAATTCGGTATGGACTCGAGCCTGCGCGTGCCGCCGACCTCAGCGCACGGATGGCGCGCGACGTCACCGATCGCGAAGATCGAGGGGTCATCTGTCCGCAGGAGATGATCGACGACGACTCCGTCGTCAGTAGTGAGACCGCAAGCCTCCGCAAGGCCGACATCGGGCTCGAGACCGATACCGACGAGACAGAGATCCGTCTCGATCGTCGTGCCGTCGTCGAGCGTGAGCGAAGCCACCCGATCGTCCGACACGTCGAATTCCGCGACGGACCGTCCCGTGAGCACGCGAGTCCCCGCCTCACCGTGCACCCGGGCGAAGAACGACGAGGTCACTCCGGACGTGACGCGAGCAAGGAGACGCTGCTCCCGCTCGACGATCGTCGTCTGCACCCCTAGTGAGCTGGCGACCGCCGCAACCTCGAGTCCGATGTACCCGCCGCCAATGACGGTCATCCGGGCTCCCTGAACGAGATGGGGCCGCAGCTTGTCGGCGTCCTCGAGCGTTCTCAGGTAGTGGACATTCGAGGCCTTTACCAGCTCGCCGCCCGGGTACGACCGTGCTCTTCCCCCGGTTGCCAGCACGAGAGTGTCGTAATCGAGGTGCTGGCCGCCGCTGATTGAGATGCGCTTCCGTGCCCGGTCGATGGACTCGACCTCCGCGTCGTGCACGGCGATGCCGAACCGCTCGTAGGTGTCCGCCGACCGAAGCAGCAGGTCGGACCTCGACTTCTTCCCGAGGAGGTAGGCCTTCGAGAGGGGCGGCCTCGAGTACGGGACGGAGTGCTCACTGCCGATGAGGGTGATCGCCCCTTCGAACTCCGCTTCGCGCAGGTGGGCTACCAGGTCGCCGCCGGCCTGTCCTGCACCGACGACGACGACGTTCCCGTACGGCCGTCCGGGCCGATCGACGTCCATTCGTCACTGACTTTCAGGGATGTGCAGGACGATCCCGTCCGTGTCGGCCGTGCACGTGAGCTGGCAGCTCAGCCGGCTGTGCTCCGTGGGCTCCTCCGCAGTGGCGTCGAGCATCGCCCGCTCGTCCTCGCAGGCCGGCTCCAGACGCGAGGACCAGGACTCTTCGACGAAAACGTGGCACGTCGCGCAGGACAGGTCGCCACCGCACTCACCGACCACTCCGCTGATCAGGTTGTCGATCGCCGCCCGCATCATCGTTGTACCGACCGGCACCTGCACCGGCGTCTGGTGACCGTTCTGGCTGAACACCACGGTGGTTTGGTCGCTCATCAGCTCATGTCCTTGATTTCCAGCCCTGTCCCGATCGTGGTCCACGCGGATCTCGCCGGCGGCCTCCAGCTGCGTCATGGGAGCGACACCGCGACCGGCACCCGCATCAGCTGGTTGACCACGCCACTGGCGCCGCGCTCCGCTTGACCGTCCATCGTGATGGTCACCTGGCGGGCTTGGAGCTCCTCGAGCAGTACACGGAGCTCCAGCTTCGCGAGCATGTGCCCGATGCAGCGATGCGGACCCGCACCGAAGGTGAGCCCGGCAGCGCCGGTCCCGGGGAGTGGCTTGCCGCCCTCCCGGAACGGGTCGAACTCATCGGGGCGCGAGTAGGCAGCGGAGTCGCGATTCGCTGCAGCGAGTACGACGAGGACGGTGTCGCCCTCCTTCACGGCCTGACCGGCGATCTCGGTGTCACAGGTCGCCACGCGCGCGAACCTCATGGCCGGCGTGACGTAGCGAAGGAACTCGTCGACCAGCGCCGCTGACTGTCCCTCCTCCAGGGCCCGCGCAGCGGTGGCTGCGATGGAGGGATCGGTGGCGAGGAGGTGTCCGATGTGGGCGATCGTGGTGTGCGTGGTCTCGAAGCCTGCGCTGAACATCGACGCGCAGTACTGCTGGTACTCGGCGAGGTCGATGTCCCCAGCCTGCCGGGCCTGCGCCAGGACCGTGGTCATGTCGTCAGCCGGGTCCTTGAGCTTGTCCTCCCCCAGGTGAGTCATGAACTCGCCCACCTTCATGAACTCCGCCGTCAGACTCGCGCCGGCGTCCTCGGCGGTCTGGGCGCGGAAGATCGCATACGTGGCCTCGACGATGTAGTCGCGCTGGGCGACGGGGACGCCGAGCACCCGGGCGATGACCTGGGAGGGGATGACCCGAGCCACCTGCTCCACCCACTCAAAGGTTCGCAAGGGGAGAGCGTGGTCGAGCGCCTCGTTGACAACCTCGCGGATCCAGGGCTCGAAATTGGCGACGACCCGCGGGCCGAAAGACTTCGCCGCGGCCCGTCGAACCCGGCTGTGCTCGGGGGGGTCCATGAAGACGATGTTCTTGCCCATCGGCCCCTCCCCGGACGGATTCGGGAGCGGGAACACCGAACCGAACCGCGAGCTGAACCGCCCGGCATCCTGAAGGACCTCGACGACATCGTCGTAGCGAGTGACCAGCCAGAAGCCGTCCTTCAAGGTGCCGGACTCTGCCGGGTGCCAGGGGATGCCGGGAGTTGCTCGCATCTGCTCGTAGAGCTCGTAGGGAACTCCTGCCCGGAACGTCTCGGGATCGGCGAGGTCCGGCATTCCGCTCAGCGGGGTGGTTGTCATGGCGAGGTCCCATCGGTGAAGTAGGCGTTGACTGTCGAAGCTCTGGTGCGCTCCCCGCGGCCGCCGAAGCGACCGCCCGTGTGGCGTAGGTCATACCTTATGCTGACGACTGGCGTCTAGCAATAGGTCGGCCCGGCGGAATCGAACGGCTCGCGGCCCACGAAGCGCCCGCTGGCTCAGACGATCGTGTAGCCGCCGTCGACGACGATGTTCTGGCCGGTGATGAACGACGCATCGTCTGATGCGAGGAAGAGTGCTGCGGCGACCACGTCCTCCTCACGCCCGGTGCGCTTGATGATCTGGTGGTCGAGGTGCCCCTCGATGCCGCCCGGAATCTCCTTGAGGAACTCGGTGACCCCAGTGAGGATGAACCCGGGGCTGATCGAGTTGACGCGGATGCCATTCGGGCCGCCGTCGTTGGCCAGCTCCCGCGTCATCCCGATGACGGCGTGCTTGGTCGCTGCATGCGCGAACCCGCCGGGCGAAGCACGGAGCGCATTGATCCCGTGCGTCGACGCGATGTTGATGATGACGGAGGTCTCCGCAGCTGCCAGGTGGGGCCAGGCCGCACGGCAGGCGTAGAAAACGAGGTCCAGCTCGTTCCTGATGTTCGACCGCCACTGCTCATCGGTCATCCCGGTGATGGATCCGAACTGAGGGGCCGATGCATTGTTGTAGAGGATGTCGATCTTCCCGTACTTGGCACCCGCCTCGTCGACCCAGGAGCTGACGGCGACGGGATCACCCAGGTCCAGAGGAGCGGTGGAGGTCATACTGCCCCCTGCTGCCCGTACCAGCTCGACCGTCTCGGCTGCGCCCTCCACCTTGAGGTCGCAGCCGACGACCATGGCGCCCTCCGCTGCGAAGCGGAGAGCGGCACATCTGCCCTGCCCACCGCCCGTTCCCGTGATCAGTGCAACTTTGCCATCCAGTCGTCCAGCCATGACGCCGTCCTTCCTTGGAATGAGGGTTGATGCGCCGCACCGCTGACCGTCGGAGAATCGGACGGTCAGGTGAGACGCGCGCGGGAGCCTGCGCCTGCCCGCTCGTCAGGCGGTGATGAAGTCCTTGAGCTCTTCAAGCAGGCCAGCCTTCGGCCGGGCGCCGACGATCGATCGCACGACCTGGCCGCCCTGGTAGATCTGGATCGTCGGGATGCCGGTGACGCGGTACGAGGCCGGGGTAACCGGGTTCTCGTCGACGTTCAGCTTGAAGAATCGCATCTGCTCGCCGACCTCAGCAGCGATCTCGTCAAGGATCGGCCCGACCTGACGGCACGGCCCACACCACTCCGCCCAGAAGTCGACGAGCACCGGGAGCTCCGACTGCAGGACCGCGGTCTCGAACTCCGCGTCGGTCACGGCTTGCATGTTGCTCATCAGGATCCTCATCTTCGTTCTCGGGACAGACGTCCCCTTGGCTGGTTCTTTGCCTGGCCGCAGCGGTGCGGTCAGGCGCCCAGGTCCGCGACCACGGCGCCGCGGGCCTGGGCCTCAAGCGCGGAGTGGGCGGCGTGGTCGAGGAAGCCGATGTAGCGCTCCGCGTCGAGGGCGGCGGCACAGCCGGTGCCGGCGGCGGTGATGGCCTGGCGGTAGACGTGGTCGACCAGGTCGCCGGCGGCGAACACGCCGTCGATGTTGGTCGCGGTCGAGCCGGGCTTGACCAGCACGTAGCCGTTGTCGTCGAGGTCGACCTGGCCGACCAGCAGCTCGGAGCGAGGCTCGTGGCCGATCGCGATGAACAGGCCGGTCGCGGGGATCTCGCTGAGCTCGCCGGTGACGGTGTCCTTGAGGGTCAGCGACTCCAGGGATTCGGTG
>NZ_JBMCZA010000215.1:6022-29285 GCF_048654705.1 Nocardioides sp. CPCC 206348 | reverse complement strand
CCGTCGCAGGTGGCGCAGTAGGAGACGCCGCGGCCCGAGAGCTTCTCCTCGTTGGGCAGGTCGAGGTGGCGGTAGCCCGAACCGGTGGACAGGATCACCGAGCGTGCGGTGTAGGTGTCGGTGGCCGTCTTGACGACCTTGATGTCACCGGTGAGGTCGACCTCGACGACGTCGTCGGCGATCAGCTTGGCGCCGAACCGCTCGGCCTGGGCGCGCATCTCGTCCATCAGGGCCGGGCCCTGGATGCCGTCGCGGAAACCGGGGAAGTTCTCGACCTCGGTGGTGTTCATCAGCGCACCGCCAGCGGTCACGGAGCCCTCGAACACCAGGGGCGCGAGCTGGGCGCGGGCGGCGTAGATCGCCGCGGTGTAGCCCGAGGGGCCGGACCCGATGACGATGACATTGCGGGTCTCTGCATCTTGCTGCATGGCGCTAGCGACCCGTGTACCCGCCGTCGACATGCAGTGTCGTGCCGGTGACATAGCTTGCGTTGTCGGACAGCAGCCACACCGCGCCCTCCGCCATCTCCGAGGGCTGGCCGAAGCGATCAAACACGGACAGAAGGCTCGCAGTCGCCGCAGGATCGAGCCCGTTCATCTCGAGTGCCTCGAGCAGCATGGGAGTCTCAACGGCGCCGGGCGCCAAGGCGTTGATCCGGGTGCCGTGCTGGCCGTTCTCGATCGCTGCTGTCTGAGTGAGTCCGATGATGCCGTGCTTGGTGGAGGTGTAGATCGCTTGGTTGAACTGGGGGCGGAAGCCGTTCGCGGAGGAGATGTTGACGAGCGAACCTCCGCCCCCCTGCTTGATCAACTGGCGCAGCTCGTACTTGAGGCAGAGGGCGACGCCCTTCAGCTCGACCCCGATCAGTCGGTCGAAGTAGTCCTCGTCGAACTCCGACAGCAGTGCCGAGTCCGCCTGGATCGCTGCATTGTTGACCGCACCATCGAGCCGGCCAAACAGCTGGACCGTGCTCTCGACCATCGCCTCCACCGACGCGCCGTCAGAAACATCCGCCTTGACGAAGGCAGCGGTGCCACCCTCGCTGACGATCGAGTCAGCGACGGCCTGACCACCTGCCTCGTTGACGTCCGCGATGACCACCTTCGCACCAGCTGCCGCTGCGAGACGGGCCGTTGCCTCTCCGATGCCGCGGGCGGCGCCGGTCACGATGATCACTTTGTCCTGGAGAACCGGAAACGTCATTGCATTGTCCTTGTGGATTGTCAGTTGCGGAAGGTGCTGAACTGGGCGACGACGTCGGCTAGCTCAGACGAGGGATCAAGAGGCGCGGATGCCCGGGGCGTGGATCGTCTTGCCTGACATGTCCGCGCTGTTGATGAGCACGTCGCCCTCACCCCAGGGAGTGACGAAGCCTGAGTCGCGGTCCTTCTGGAAGCGCTCCGGGAGGTTCTCCACGATGTCCCAACTGGCTGTCAGCCGACCCATGCCGAGGGTGCCGCCGATCAGGACGCCCAGTTCGACGATCTGCTCCGGCGTGTAGAACTCGTGAAGCCGCTCGAAGTGCTCGTCCTTCAGCGAGAAGTGGTCGATCGACATGAGATCTGCGAGCTTCAGCGCGGCCTTCTCGGCATCAGTGAGGTCAGGTGCCTCTTCGGGACGCTCCAGGGAGCACACGAGTTCTTCGGTGACGCCCGACTCCTGGTTGCGGGTCGCCATGCACGTGCGGCACTGGTTGTGGAAGGCGATCCGCAGGCGGATGAGCTCCACGAGCCGGGGCTCGAGGTGGTTGTTGGTGTAGATGGACGCCATGAAGGTCATGACGGCCTCGGATGCCTTCGTGGACCAGGCAAGGATCTGCTGGTGGACCGGCGCCTCCGGACCGAAGACCGGGCCGTAGACGTCGGGCGGGCTCAGCGGCATACGGCGGGTGGCGACGTCTTCGACAACGCTCATCAGTGGACTCCTAAGGGGTGAGTAATACGGAAGGAATGTGATGTGGGTAATACTGACGGATACCGTACTTAATGTCAACGGATCGTCAGAAATTTAGGAACCAGCAGATTCGAGACCCGTTGGCTCGTTGGGCATGCGGGCGCGCATACGCCATTCGGCATCGCGCGATCTGCGCGAGCCGAGGGGGTTGACGTCGGCGCGTGCTCAGATGCCTCGGTTGAGCCCGCCGTCCACAGCGATGATCTGTCCGGTGATGTAGGACGCCTGGGCAGAGGCGAGGAACAAGATAAGTGACGCTGCCTCCTCCTGCTTGCCGAACCTGCCGAAGGGGAGGCCGCTCATCTTGATGTAGCCGTCCCGTGACGCGTCGTCCGGGAACATCTTGGAGAGCTGCTCGCTCTCGACCCGGCCCGGACCCACCGCGTTGACAGTGACTCCCGATGACGCCATGTACCGGGCATAGCCCTTCGACCACACCAGACAGGCCCCCAAGGCCGACATCGCCGCTGAAGGACCCGACGGCTCGAGGATGCACGCGAGGGTGATGACCCGACCTTGGTCACTGGCCTTGAGGAAGTCCTCGAACGCCTCGGTCATCCGCCTTTTCTGGTGGAAGTTCAGCTCGAACTGCGACTGCCAGACGTCCTCGGTGAGCACGGTGCCAGGCTGCTCGGCGCCACCGGCATTGTTCACCAAGATGTCGAGACCACCGTACGCGTCCCCCACTTGCTCCCGAACCCGCTGCGAGACCCCTGGTTCGAGGAGGTCCGCTGCGATAACGAGCGGACGATCGGCACCGCTCCCTGCGATCTCGTCAGCCAGGGCGTCGAGCTCGTCTCCGCGGCGCCCCAGCACAGCGAGCCGAACGCCCTCCGCGGCGAGCATCGTCGCCGTCTTTCGACCGATACCGGCCGTCGCGCCCGTGACGAGTGCGACCTTGCCCTCGATGTTGAGGTCCATCAGTCCGTTCTCCTGCTTCTTCGGTGAGGCGCGTGGCTAGAGGTCTACGACGATCTTCTGCAGCGTGGCGCCGAGGTCGGCGAGCACATCGACCTTGGCCGCATCGCCGGCCCGGGCGACGTCGGGACGCCAGGGGCAGCTGACGATGATGTGGTCGACGCCGTAGCCGCGAAGCTCGCGGATGAGCGCGGGGTCGGGCTGCTTGATCATCGCGACGTACTCGAACGGCCGGTCATCCCTGCCGGCTTCCTGGCGCATCTGGTTGATCGTCTCGATCTGTCCCTTGACTGCGTCGGGGCGCGGAGCGCAGATCCAGCCGTCGCCGCGGAGCGCCGCTCGCTTCATGGCGGGGGCGGCGTGCCCGCCGAAGTACATCGGGATGGGGGTGGACGGTGTGGGGTTGGTCCCCATCGCCGAGATGCTGTAGTTCTTGCCCTCGTGCCGCTCGGACACGCCTTGCCAGGCGCGGTCCATGATGTTCAGCGCCTCGTCGAAGCGGGCACCACGCCCCTCCCACGGAATGCCCAGCTCGTCGTACTCCTCCTTCATCCAGCCGATGCCCACGCCGAACGAGAAGCGGTTGCCCGAGAGGTTCGACAGCGTTGCAGCGCCGTTGGCCGACTCCAGCGGATGACGCAGGAGCAGGAGGTAGACCGACGTCATGAACCGCAACGTCGTGGTCGATCCGAGGATGGCGCCGGCAGTCGCCCACAGGTGAAGGAGCGGGGCGTTGTGGTCGATCGAGCGCGGACCGTCCGGCGTCGCCTTGTAGGGGTAGTCGGACTCGATGTTGACCGGGTGCATCAGGTGCTCGCCCATGGCGATGCCGGTGAAGCCCGAGTTTTCGGCGGTCTGCGCCAGCGTGACGACTTCGTGGGGATCGGTGTAGGCGAGGGAGAGTGAGAACTTCATGGAAACCTCCGATAGGCGATTGGGTTCGTGACGAGGATCGGCGTCGTAGTGCCTGGGTCGGCTCAGTGACTCAGTGCAGAGCGGCTGGGGCTCGGCGGTTGCCGAACCACGTCGCTGCGTCGGTCAGCGACTGGTCAGCCTCGGGCAGGTTGCCGGCGAAGAGCTGGAAGACGTGGGGCACGCCCTTCCAGGCACGGAACTCGACGTCGACGCCCGAAGCAGAGGCACGGTCACGCGCTCGGGTCGCGTCATCGAACAGGATCTCCGAGCTGCTCACGTGCACCAGGAGCGGCGGTAGGCCGGCGAAGTCCATGTAGAGAGGTGAGATCGACGGATGCCGGACGTCGGTGTCGCCGGCGTAGAACTTGCCGAAGGCCTCCAGCGTCGGCTTCGTGGTCCAAGGGTCCTCGGCCGCCAACCGCTCCATGGACTCACCGGTCAGCGCGAGGTCCAGCCAGGGTGAGAACAGCATCGCGCCGGCAGGGAGATCGTCCCCCGCGTCCCGGATCAGTGCCATGACGGCGAGCGCCAAGCCCGCTCCGGCGCTGTCTCCGGCGATGACGATCTCATGCGGGCTGTGACCAAGCTCCAGGAGTGCGTCGTACGCCGCCTTGGCGTCATCAAGCGCGGCGGGATAGGGGTTCTCGGGTGCACGGCGGAAGTCGAGGCCGTAGACCTCGGTCGAGCAGCTGTGCGCAAGATGGGCCATCAGGCGGCCGTGACTGTCCAGCGACCCCATGACGTAGCCGCCGCCATGGAGGTACAGCATGACCATGCCCGGCTCTGTGCTGTCGGGCACGTAGTGGCTGGCTTCTCGGCTGCCCAGTCTTGTGGACCTCAGCTCGACGTCGTCCCGGGTGGTGGCCCACTCTCCGATGGAATCGGTTGCCTTGCGGCGCTCGTCCATCGTGAGGCTCTGCCCCAGGCCGATCACTCGCGCCTTGTAGTCCTGGATGAGCTGGGCTACCTCGTGCGCCTGGCGGCTCGGCACTGTGGTGACCTCGTCAGTCATGGGTTCCTCCGTTCTGGGCGATGAAGCCGTAGCGGTTCTCGGTGACGTGACCGTCGAGCTGGCCCTTGATCATCGCGGCCATGCTCGGAGCCAGGTGTCGGCCCGAGGCGAACCCGCTCGAGGTGAACCACAATCCGGGCTGAGCCGTCGGCTTGTAGGTGTTCCTGAGTTCCCCGACCTCGTCGAACCCGCCGATGTCGCCGACCCTGTCGGCGACGTCGCGGCCGAACAGGGCCTCGGTCTCGTACCTCTGGTTCATGTATCCGGTGGCCAGGATGACGGTGTCGAACGGCAGGATCTGGCCGCCCGACATGGCCAGTCCCTCAGGCACGAAGGACACCACGTCCTCGGCCTGGTGGACCTGAATGTCCCCCGAGATGATCAGCTCGGAGGCGCCGACGTTGAAGTAGTAGCCGGCGAAGGTCTCGTAAACCTGCCAGAGGAAGCCGTTCTCCGGCCTGCGAATCCGCAGGCCGGCCGCCTCCAGCGACTGGAGGAGCTCCTCGTCCTGATCGATGCACATCTGACCGAGCTGGCGTAGCCCGCTCTTCAGCACCGGGTAGGCCCAGCCGGCCATGCTCATGAAGTCCGCCTCGGCGAGCGGCGTGCCGTCGAAGAAGGCAGGCGGGTAGCACAACTTGGTGGTCTCGAGGTCGACCACCGTCACGGGACTCCGCTGCAGCATCGCAACCTGCGCACCGTTGAGGTGCAGCTCGCGGGCCGTGTCGTGTCCGCTGGTGCCCACACCCACGACGAGGACACGCTGACCGGCGTGGTCGGCCCCCTGGCTGAATTCCTTGGTGTGCAGCGTGTTGCCGGCAAAGGAATCGAGCCCAGGCATCTCGGGGCGATAAGGACGACCACCGACACCACCAGTTGCCATCACCACATGGCGCGGGTGCATCGTGCGCTCCGTGCCGTCGGCGAGCCGGAGCACCACCTGCCACTTCCCGGACGCTTCGTGGTACTCGCCACTGACGAAGTCGGTGGCACTCCAGTAGTTCAGCTGCATCGCCTCGACGTAGAGCTCGATCCAGTCGGCGAGCAGGTCCTTGGGCAGGTACTGCGGATAGGTGTCGGGAAACGGCAGGCCTGGAAAATGCACCATGTCCGTCTCGTTGTGCAGCGCCAACGAGGCGTACCGGGTACGCCAGTTGTCACCTGCACGCGGGAACCGGTCCACCACGAGGACATCGGCGCCGAGGGACTGCAGATGGACCGCGGAGAACAGCCCGTGGTGGCCGCCGCCGACGACGACGACCTCGGGGTCGCGGTCAGCGTAGCTGGCGCGCTGCTTGCGCACGTCGTGCCAGCTCAGGTCGCCCGATCGGTCGAAGCCGGCTCCGCGCGGGCGGCGCTTCTCGGCGCCGACGATGCCTTCCAGCCTGGTGAGGAGCATCCAGGCCTTCAAGCCGTCCTCGGTCTCGAGCAGACGGACGACACCGGTGCCGTAGCCGGCCTTGGTCCGGAAGGAGATGAACGCCTCGACGACCTCGCGGCCCGAACGCACGATGCGCTTCGGTGCCGAGCGCTCCGGGGACAGCCGGAACTCGGTCGGCTGCACGTCGACGACGCTCGCCTTCATCAGCTTCTCGATCGTGTCGATACCGCTGACGTTGCCGAGGTCCCACGTGAACGCGCCCATGTCCCGCCAGTGGGAGTCGGCGACGAAGAGATCGGCGAGCCCGGCGAAGTCCTGTGCGCTGAGCAGGTCCTGGAACGCCGTCAGCCAGCCCGTGACGTTCTCGTCTAGGCTCAACTGGTCACTCGGGCGCGAGGTCACATCGAGGTTCATTTCTTCCTCCGCGATCGATGGTTCGGTGTCGGCCACACTGGGATCGTGTGGCCCGCGACACATTTAAATAGTGACGGCAGCAGTACAGAAAGTCAACCTCTTCTGCGCACCCCAATGCCCCCAATAGCCGCGCAAGCGCCGTACGCCGCCGGTCTCACGTATAATTACTGGTCGTCTTGCGTCGGTATATGGGTAGGCCGTCGCCCCTCCCGCGCCCAGACAGGGGAAATGCTTGGCCGGCAGACGCCAGAGCCGTCTTGGAGTCCCTACGGTGCGTAGGCGTAGAGGAACCGACGGGTGAGCCGAAGCTCTGAGATCAACCACCGGCCGTCCTCGCGGACGTACTTCTCGTGGTAGTGCCCCCATCCGTGCACCCGGGAGATCGGCGCTCCCTGTGAGAAGTGGATGATGTCCTTGAACGGCCAGACAGCCGTTGCATGGTCGGCGTCGACGACGTCGATCTGCGGATTGAACATCTCGTGATAGAGCGCAGGGGCGGGTTTCGCGGTCAACGTCTCGAGGATCGATGCCCGCCCGAACCGCGGCCAGGGCGCGCGCCGGTCCTCCAACTCCTCCAGCACCTCGTACGACACCTCGCAGCCGGTCGGATCCCACTCACCGGTCACCGGGTCGCGCGCGATGAAGGCTCCGCGTTCGTCCCAGACGCACTCCTCCGTGAAGAGTGCCGCGTACCGTTCCCAGTCGCTCGCGAGCACGGCGAGCTCGTAGTGCGCCTTGGTCTGACGGATCCCCTCAATGGCGGACAGACGTTCAATGTCCTTCAAGACCGTGACCTTTCTACGAGGAAACCCCCGAGTGATGCGCAGACCACGGCCTGCGACACTCGGGGGTCTGCGTCAAGAGATCAGCAGATCACGCCTCGCCTGCAAGAGCCTTGGTGATGGCTGCTGTGTTCCAGTACCAGTTCCGCTCGCTGACGGCCAATCCGTCGCGGAACTCCCAGATCTCGTTGACGTACGTCTCGATCGGCGTCTCGTTGGGGCCGATCTTCCCCTCCAGGTGCACCACGGTGCAGATGCGCGTGCCGTCCGGGTCGACGACCTGGAACTGGGGCGTGAAGTTGGTTCCTCCCCACACCGTTCCGAAGATGTGGGCGATGTGTTCCATGAAGGCGTCCGGGCCGCGATAGATGCCGCCGTAGGGCATCCCCTCGTCCTGGTGGAGGACGAAGTCGGGCGACAAGAGCCCGCGCGTCGTCTCGTTGTCGCCTGCCTGAATGGCCTTGACCAGCTTCCAGTAGAGGTCGTAAGCACTCTCGCTCATTGTCGGCTCCGGTTTCGTGAAGTGCGAGCATTTCGCTCGCTGGTGGTGGGCGGCCCGAGTGGACCGTGGACGAATCACGAACATCCCGGCTCCCGGGTGGCCGTGAGGTGGATCACGCCTACTACATAAACTGACGGATTGCGTTCAGCATGTCAAGGGCCACTGCTCCGCGAGTTCGTGTCAGCCCCCGCCGTCGAGCGACGCCGTGCCGACTGCGACCCGTCCCAGGTCTGCACGCCGGGCCCGCGCGATCGCAGCACGGCCTTCTGGACCTTCATCGTCGGAGTCTTGGGCAGCTCGTCGATGAACTCGACGAACCGCGGGACGGCGAATGCCGGCACGTTCTTGGTCATGTATTCGATGAGATCGCTCGCCGAGAGCGAGGCTCCGTCGGCCAGGACGACATAGATCATGACCTCGTCCTCGGACCATTCCGACGGCACGGCGACGACGGCACACTCGGCGATGGCGGCATGCTGCAACGCGGCTTCCTCGACCTCGCCTGAAGAGATGTTCTCCCCGCGACGCCGGAGTGCGTCCTTCAGGCGGTCCACGAAGTAGTAGTAGCCCTCGTCGTCGCGCCGGAAGAGGTCCCCCGTCCTGAACCAGCCGTCCTCCGTCCAGGCATCAACTGTTGCTTCTGGGTCGTTGAGGTACCCCAGGTTCAGTGTCGAGCGATCGCCGCCCACCTGAAGCTCGCCGGTCTCTCCCACCGCAGCTTCCGCACCATCGGCGTGGACCAGCCGGACAGGAAAGCCCGCTTCCTTCCCGCAGGACTGGTAGGTCTGGGCCGTGACCGACTCCCCTGGAGGCGTCAGGAAGACGTTCACGATCTCCGACATGCCGTAGGTGGCCACGACCCGGTCGATGCCGAAACGCTCGGCGAACTGCTCGACGAAGGGGGGCACGGGTCCTCCCACACAGGCACGCACGGGGTTGTACGCATCGTCCGGTCCCCGCTCGGATTCCATGAGGAAGGTCATCATCGCGCCGATCAACAAGGTGTCGGTGCATCCGAACTTGCGTACGTCGTCCAACCAGGCCGACGTCTTGAAGCTCTCGCGCGTCACGAGCGACGTCCCCCGCGCTGCCGCGCGATAGAGCGGACCACGGGCAGACCAGTGGAAGGTGGGGAAGGGGTTGTAGTACGTGCCGTCGCCGTCCGGGTCGAGAGCTTCGGCCACGACCAGAGTGCCCGCGCAGCGCCCCCAGGGCACGAGGACACCCTTCGACCGACCCGTGGTGCCGGACGTCAGGATCACGCAGGCGGGGTCGTCGAGGGCACCGTCCACCACGGGCACCAACGGCCCTCCAGTTGCCAGCAGCTCGCCTGCGATCAGGAACTTCTGCACGGGCGCATTCGACATGACGACCACGGGGATGCCCAGATCACTCAGCAGGGGCTCCCACGTGGCGCAGAAGCGGGGGTCGATGACGACCACCTTCGGGCGAATCGTCGTGAGGACCCGCTGCAACCAGCTTCCCTTGAAGGCGTGGTTGAGCGGCGCCTCCAGCGCGCCGATACCGGCGGTCCCGATCCATGACACAGCTGCATCGCGACCAGACACCAGCATGGTGGCGACCACGTCACCCTTTCCCACGCCCAGCCCGGCCAGCACCGCACTCCAGGCTCGGGACTCGTCGTGCAGCTCACCCCACGTGAGCCGGCGCTCCGCCTCCACGACCGTCAGAGCGACTTGGTCCGCTGCGGCCTCTGCCCTCGACCTCACGAGGCCGGGCAGCGACACGGAATCATTCTTCATCGGACATCCCGTACTGGAAGAGCGACATGGTCGTCGTTCCGATCACTTCGTCGCGCTGGTTCTGGTAGACCTCGAACCGAGAGAGGAAGTACCCCTCACCGAGCTTGGTCTGACGTCGGCCCGAGCAGTTCAAAAGCTGGGCCGTGGAGTGGATGACGTCCCCGGGGCGCACGACAGCTCCGAACTCCGCATGTCGTCGTTGGACGATCACCTCGCGTGCATGCGGTGCACGCCACTCGAAGGGCCAGTCGGACTCGACCACGCCCGGCCAAGCCGATTGATCGATCGCGTCGATGTCCGGCGCCGAAGCCGAAACACCCACCTGGCCCGCTCGGTTGAGGTTCCAGATCGACATGGACGCCGCTGGCGCCCGCACCCTGCCCGTTCCTCCGGAGAGGTTCTGGTACGCCGGGTTGGCGTCCCGCACCATGTCACACCAGTAGCCGATCTGCGCCTCGCTGACCGGGTACGGAGCGTGACGCACGAAACGTTCGCCCAATCTGCCGTGTAGTTCTTCGGGCATGTCGTCAGCCAGCTCCACGGCGGGCGCGGCGGCCGTCAGGAGCCGCGGTGACGGCGCGGCACCGGCGGCCGGCAGGTCGAGCACCATCACGGCGCCGGCGACATCGTGACCATCCGTCGTCGAGATCAGCACCTCGATCTCGACAGAGTGCCGCTCACCCTCTATCCAGGTGCGCAGCACCTTGCCGCCCACCACGGCGACGTCACCGAGGCACAGCTGGTCCTTCATCGTGAGCGTCATGCTGGCGAGGACTGACTGCGGTCCACTCCAGTCGGTGGCACACCGGCTGAGCAGAGCCTGCAGGTAGGCCGTGTTCACGAACGCGTCGCGGATCCCGAGGCCGTGACAGAAGTCCCGGTTGTGGTGGTACGGCATGACGTCGCGCGTGCCGACGACCGCCAGCACGATGGTCTTCATGGTGATGGGCAGGGTGAAGCCGTCGATCTGCTGTCCCTCGGACACGTCGTGCCAGTCGCGCGAGACCATGCCCGAGGCGCGTGCCGACATCAGTAGCTTTTCGGGAGGCCGAGGGACTGGGTCGCGATCTGGCTCAGGACGATGTTGTTGTTGACGGGTCCGAGCTCGGAGAGCTTGGCCTGGAGGAAGAAACCGATGATGTCGGTCTCCATGTCAGCGAACCCTCCGCCGTACACATTCGCGGAGGCGTTCGTCGCCTGGCTCACGGCCATGCTCGCGAGGTACTTCGTGGTGCTCGACTCGATGCCGACCTTCTCGCCGCGGTCGAACGCAGCAGCGGTCTTGTACAGATAAGCCCGCGCAGCCTCCGTGTGCGCCTTGGCAGCGGCGAGCGGGTGCTGGACCGACTGGTAGGTGCCGATGGGCACGTCGAAGGGGGCACGGGTCGAGGCGTGCTCGGCGGCCTTCTTGAGGACGTAGTCAGCCGATCCGATGTTGATCGCAGCGACGATCATCCGCTCCGGGTTCAGGCAGTCGAAGAGCACCTTGAGACCGTCGCCGTCGGGCCCGAGGAGACTCTCGGCCGGCAGCTCCACGTCCTCGAACGAGATCGAGTACTGCTTCTCGGCCTTATGGATCCCGATGTCCATCGGCGAGGCCGAGATCCCGGGTGAGTCCGGGCGCACCAGGAAGAGACTGATCCCCTCGGTGCGGTTGTCGGGGTCGTACGGCGTGGTGCGTGCGACGACCAGGCACCACTCGGCCTCCAGGAAGCCGGTGATGTAGTACTTGGAGCCCGACAGCCGGTAGGTGCCATCGTCCTGCTTCAGTGCCGTCGTCCGGATCTTGAACGTATTCGAGCCGGCGTCGGCCTCGGTGATGGCGAACGAGAACCGGGACTCACCGGTCGCCGTCGCCGGGAGGATCGTGTTGCGTTGGTCATCGGTTCCGTACTTCACGATCGGGATGCGCGACATGAAATTGGGGACCGCCGACTGAAGGTTGAGTCCTGCAGACGCCTGCCAGTCGATCGCGTGAACGAGATCTGTGAGGTCACCGCCGATGCCGCCGTACTCCTCGGGCAGCCCGAGGCCCAGCAGCCCGGTCTCGGCCCACGCATCCCACAACTTCTGCGGGACCTCGTTGGCGCGCCCGGCGTCGGCGACGTGGCGACGATCGACCCTCTTGATGATGTCGTCGCAGACCTGACGAATGTCCTCGAGTGCTTCGCTCACCGTTGCTTCTCCTCCTGCTGGGACCACTGACTATGGTTAACTATACGTTAACCGTCAAGTAATTAGAAGGAGTCCCGGATGTCGACACTGCCTCGTTCAATCTACGACCAGGAGCACGACGACTTCCGGGGAACCGTGCGCGCCTTCATCAAGAACGAGGTGTCTCCCCATGCCGCGCAGTGGGAGGAGGAGGGCATCATCGACCGCTCGATGTGGCTGGCCGCGGGCAAGGCGGGTCTTCTCGGCCTGAACGCACCCGATGAGCTGGGGGGCGGCGGGATCGACGACATCCGGTTCCCGATGATCGTCCAGGAGGAGCTGGCGGCATGCGGTCACGCCTCGGTCGCCGTGTCCTTCGCCATGCAGAACGAGGTGGTGCTGCCCTACCTCCTCGAGCTCGGCACTCCCGAGCAGAAGGCCCGCTGGGTTCCCGGCGTCTGTTCGGGCGAGGTCGTGCTCGCGGTCGCCATCACCGAGCCGGGTACCGGCAGTGACATGGCGGCCATCAAGACGTCGTACAAACGCGTCGACGACCACCTCGTGCTGAATGGTTCGAAGACCTTCATCTCCAACGGCATCCACGCCGACGTCGTCATCGTCGCTGCCCGCGACGCCGACAGCGACGACCCTCGGGCCTTCACGCTGCTGGCCGTCGAGCGCGGCATGGGCGGGTTCGAGCGGGGACGCAACCTCGACAAGGTCGGCCTGCACGCCCAGGACACGGCCGAGCTCAACTTCACCGACGTCGCCGTTCCCGAGAGCAACGTGTTGGGCGAGCACCACATGGGCTTCAACTACCTGAGGCGTTTCCTGGTCAAGGAGCGCGTCGCGACAGCGGCCGGCGCGGTCAACCACGCCGAGCAGTATCTCGCCTGGACCGTCGAGTACACGCGCAACCGGACCGTCTTCGGATCGCCCGTCGCCGCGCTGCAGAACACGAGATTCGTGCTGAGTGAGCTCGCCACCGAGATCCAGATCGCCCGGGTCTTCGTCGACCGCTGCGTGGAGCTGTTGCTGGAGGGCACCCTCGACGAGAGCACGGCCGCAATGGCCAAGTGGTGGTGCACCGAGCTACGCGTGAAGGTCGCGGATCGCTGTGTCCAGCTGCACGGCGGCTACGGATACATGCTCGAGTACCCGATCGCACGCGGCTTCATCGACTCGCGGGTGGAGACGATCTATGCCGGAACGACCGAGGTGATGAAGGAAGTCGTCGCACGGTCAGTGATCGGGCGGCTCTAGGCCCATGCCCGTCACCTGGTCGGCGCGCAACTCCGTCCTGCACGTCACGCTCGACCGACCCGACCGCCGCAACGCGATCAACACCGAGATGGCCCAGCAGATCGAGCAAGCGCTCGACGTGCTCGAGAACGACCCCTGGCTCCGTGTGGCGATCATCAGCGGCGCGGGCGGCCACTTCTGCGCCGGGACCGACCTGCGTCTCGAGCGCAGCCCTGCCACAGCTCGCGGCGGCGAGTACGGCATCGTCCGGCGGCCGCGGAACAAGCCGCTCATCGCGGCCATCGAGGGAGTCGCCTTTGGCGGCGGCCTGGAGATCGCGCTGGCCTGTGACCTCATCGTGACCGCCGATTCCGCTCGGCTCGCACTGCCCGAAGCACAGCGCGGCGTCGTCCCGACCTGCGGCGGGATCTTCCGCGTGCTCGAGACTCTTCCCGAGGGCGTGGCCATGGGACTGCTCCTGGCCGGCGACGAGATCGACGGTGAATCGGCGGCCCGACTGGGGCTCGCGACCCGCCGCGCCGAGCACGGAGACGCCGTCGCTGTCGCCCAGCGGCTCGCGCTGGACGTCTGCCGCTCTTCCCCCATGTCACTGGCCGCTCTGCTCCGAGCCCTGCGACGCATTCGCGCCGTGTCGACGGCGGAGGGCTGGGCTGCCACCGAGGGGGCGATCGACGACATCAGCGCCGGCCCCGACATGGACGAAGGCATCACCGCCTTCTTCGACCGCCGCCTCCCGCGCTGGCACCCTGAGTCCCGGCCGAGCTAGAGCTTCTCGATCTTCTCCAGGAACTCGGGGTCGACGACCGAGAGACGCTCCCAGGCCAGGGTGAACTCGGCGATCGAGCGGAGCTGCGACTCGTACTGCAGGTTGAAAGCCCGCTTCGTCGACTGGACGGACAACGCAGGCAGCTGCGCCAGTCGATCGGCGTAGGCCCGTGCCGTCGTCGCGAGGTCGGCACGCGGCACCACCTTGTTGACCATGCCGAGACGATGGGCCTCGGCAGCCGGAAGGCGATCTCCGAGCAGGACGTACTCCTTCGCGATCTGCATGCCAACCGACAGGGGCCAGGCCACGCCTCCGTCCCCCGCGGACATGCCGAGCATGACGTGGGTGTCACGGTAGAACGCGTCCTCGCTCATCACGACAACGTCCGCCAGCACTCCCAGGCTGGCGCCGAGCCCGACTGCCCCACCCTGGATCGCCACCACGACGGGAAGACGGCACGCGAGCATCCGGTCGAAGATGCGGTGACCATCGCGAAAGGCCGCCTCGCGTTCGGCCCTGTCCTTCTGCTGGGACTTGAACCACTCGTAGTCGCCACCTGCGGTAAACGTGTCGCCTTCCGCCTGGAACAGGACGGCTCGGGCGTCCACATCGTTCTCCAACCTCAGCCAGAACTCCGCCAGCGCCGCATGCATCGACGCGTTGATGGCGTTGCGCTTGTCCGGCCGGTTGAGCGTGGCGATCCTCAGCGGACCGTCGGCCACGACGGAGAGCTCGTCGGGAAAGTCGTCGTAATGGTTGGTCACAAGAGCACCTTTCTCTTCCGCTAGTAGGGGAAGGTCCCTCCGTCGACCATCAGGACCTGTCCCGTGATGAAGCTCCCCGCGTCCGAGACGAGGAGGAGCGCCGGCGGCACCATCTCCTCCGGGCGGGCCAGACGCTTCAGGAGACTGGACGACTCCATGGCCTTGATCGCTTCGGCGTCGTTGTTCTGCACCATGTCGGTGTCCGTCGCGCCAGGGGCGAGCGCGTTGACCCTGATGCCGTGCTCGGCGTACGACGCGGCCATCGCCCTGGTGGCTGCGACGAGACCGTTCTTGCCCATCGCGTACAGGGCTGCCTGCGGTGAGTACATGAAGGCCCAGGGGGAGATGATGTTGAGCACCGCGGAACCAGTGCCTGCCTTGAGGTGGGGAAGCGCCTTCTCCACCAGGAAGACCGGCCCCCGCAGGTTGACCGCGATCGACTTGTCGAACGCCTCTGGCGTCAAGGAACCCAACGGCTGCGTCAGGGAGTTGGCAGCGTTGTTGATGACGATGTCGATGCCGCCGTGGCGCTCGACCGTTCGGTCGACGAGGGACGAGATGCTCTCGAGGTCACCCATGTGGCAGTCGAGACCGATGACGTCACCGAAGTCCGAGAGCTCGGCGGCTGCGGCCTCGCTCGAGTCCCGCTTGCGCCCGGTGATGACGACCCGTGCGCCGCGAACGGCGAGCCCTGCTGCGATCTCACGACCGATGCCACGCGTTCCGCCGGTGACGATTGCGGTCCTGCCGCTCAGGTCGAACATGTCGCTGACTTCCCTCCTGCTGATGCTCGTCATCGGCCCGTCCAGACCGGGGAGCGCTTCTCGGCGAAGGCCTTGGGGCCCTCCTTGGCGTCTTCGGAGTGGAAGATGGTGTCGATCAGCGGTTGCTGCAGCTTCCAGAACTCGGCTTCGTCGACGTCCAGGCTGCAATAGATCAGCTCGCGGCTCGCGCGGAGCGCTGAAGGCGCGTTGCGACCGATCGTCCGGGCGAGCTCCAGTGCCTCGCCGAGGGCGTTGCCAACTGGGACCACCCGGTTGACGAGGCCGTGGCTGTGTGCGAGCTCGGCATTGATCGGCTTCGCTGTCAGCGCCATCTCCAGAGCGACCGAGACCGGCACCCGTCGCGGGAGTCGGCACAACGCGCCTCCGGCAGCAAAGAGACCGACCGCGACCTCCGGTACGCCGAAGCGTGCGTGGGTCGCCGCCACCACCAGGTCGCAGGTGAGTGCGACCTCGAGGCCACCGGCGAGCGCGAAGCCCTCGACCGCAGCGATGGTCGGCTTCTCGCCCACACGCGTCAGGAACGGCATCATGTCCTTCGGCGCTCCGTGCTCGGCAAAGGCCTTCAGGTCCATGCCAGCACTGAAGAAGCCACCGGCTCCGGTGATCACCCCGACCCGCAGGGCAGGGTCCTCATCCAGTCGCTCGACGGCTCGCAGGAGCCCGGTCGCCACAGGTCCGTCGATGGCGTTGCGGGCCTCGGGCCGGTTGATCGTGATGAGCAGGACCGTCTCGTCCAGCACCTCGGTCACGACGCTGCTGTCAGGTGTCATTTCCACGGCAGCCGAACCCCACCGTCGACCCGCACGACCTCGCCGTTCATGTAGTCGTTGACGACGAGCTCGCGCACCATCGAGGCCAGTTCGTCCGCACGACCGAGACGCTTGGGGAACAGCACGTCCTGCCCGAGCTTGGCCTTGAAGTGCTCCGCCTCCGGGCCCGTTCCGTAGATGGGCGTGTCGATCAGACCGGGCACCACGGTGTTCACTCGCACGCCGAGGGCTGCGAGGTCACGGGCGAGCGGAAGGGTCATCCCCACGACGCCTCCCTTGGATGCCGCGTAGGACACCTGGCCCACCTGTCCCTCGAAGGCCGCGATGGAGGCGAAGTTCACGATGGCTCCGCGCGCACCCTCGTCGGAGGGCTGCTGCGAACCCATCGCTGCTGCACCCAGTCGGCAGACGTTGAAGGTGCCGATCAGGTTGACGCGGAGGTGCCACTCAAACTCCTCCAGCGGCAGGGGCGTCAGGTCGCGCGCCACCGTGCGCGTCGAGCGGCTCACGCCGGCCGAGTTCACGATGACGCGGAGCGGTCCGACCTCCTGAGCTGCCGCGATCGCGGCTGACACGTCGGCCTCGCTCGACACGTCGGCACGGACGAACGTGAAGCCGTGCTCCTCGGCGACCGACTCGCCGAGCTCGGCGTTGAGGTCGACGATGACGGGCCGAGCACCGGCGGCACCCAGGGTCTTCGCCACGGCAAGACCGAGGCCGGAGGCCCCGCCCGTCACGATGGCAGCCGCAGACTCGATGTTCATCGGCCGGCTCCGTTCGGCAGCAGCGGGGTGTTCGGCGTGGACCGCATCACTTTGTTCCTTCGTTCGATCGACCAGACGGTGTGGCCGGGGCGGGATATATATCTGACGTTTTGCGTACAGTAATCGACTGTAGCACCGGCAGCTGGTGCACCGAGTCAGTCCGTCTGCCAGACGGCCGGGCGCCGTTCGACGAAGGCCCGGGCGCCTTCCATGGCGTCGGGCGCGGCGCCGATCTCGTTCATGAAGGGCCGCTGCAGATCCCAGTAGTCGGAGAAGGAGACGTCCCGCCCGAGCTCGAGGAGGCGCTTCGACGATCGCACCGCCAGCGGAGACATCTCCGCCATGCGCTTGGCCACCGCGAGCGTCCGTCCGTACAGGTCGGCCTCGTCGTCGACCAGGACGCTGACGAGGCCTGAGCGGTACGCCTCCTGGGCATCGATGGGCTGACCGGTGAGCACCATCAGGTTCGCCAGACCCTCGCCGACCTTGCGCGGCAGGCGGTAGATGCCGCCTGCCCCGGCGATCAGTCCGCGTCCGACTTCAGGCAGGCCGAAGGATGCCGTCGGCGACGCGATGACCACGTCGCACGCAAGTGCGATCTCGAGACCACCCGCGTAGGCCTGGCCGGCAATGCCGGCCACGAGGGGCTTCGCACTGCCTCGCCGGACGAACTTGAAGAGGCCCCGAGGGGGGCCCGACGTCATGAAGTCCTTGAGATCCATGCCCGCACAGAAGGTGGGCCCGTTGGCCACCAGGACGCCGGCACGGAGGCCGCGGTCCTCGTCCAGCCGCTCCAGAGCCGCCACCAGCAGATTACCCAGCTCGGCATTGACGGCGTTGCGTCGCTCCGGGCGATTGAGCGTCATGACCAGGCAGTGGTCGATGACCTCGAGCTCCAACACAGACGACATGACGACCCTTCGATAGGCGAGAAACAATAGGATACGCTGATCGTCAGCAAATGCGCCAGCATGTCGTGCAACCGAGGTCCAGGAGGACAGATGCCCACTGCACCGCATCAAGCAGGACCGCTCACCGGGCTGAGGATCGTCGAGCTGGGCGGGATCGGGCCTGGCCCGCACGGCGCCATGATGTTGGCCGATCTCGGTGCCGATGTCGTCCGTGTCGAGCGTCCCGGCTACGACTTCAACCAGCCTCGACCTGACACCGTGCTGAGAGGCCGTCGCATCGTCGTCCTCGACCTCAAGTCCGAGGAGGGCCTGGCGGCTCTCACGACGCTGGCGGGTGCGGCGGACGTGCTCATCGAAGGCTTCCGGCCCGGCGTCGCCGAACGGCTCGGCTTCGGACCGACCGTCTGCACCGACCTCAACCAGCGTCTGGTCTACGCGCGGATGACCGGTTGGGGACAGTCCGGACCGTTGGCCCAACGCGCGGGCCACGACCTCAACTACATCTCCCTCACGGGTGCGCTCAACGCCATCGGGCCTTCCGGCTCCAAGCCGGTCGTCCCGATCAACCTGGTGGGGGACTACGGCGGCGGCTCGATGGTCCTGGTGCAGGGGGTGCTGAGCGCCCTGGTCGAGCGATCCGTCTCGGGTCTGGGGCAGGTGGTCGATGTCGCCATGGTCGACGGCACCGCCGTGCTCGTGCAGCAGATCCTGTCACTGCACGAGCGCGGTCTGTGGTCCGCGACGCGGGGCTCCAACACCCTCGACGGAGGAGCACCCTTCTACGACACCTACGAGTGCTCCGACGGCAAGCACCTCGCGGTGGGCGCGCTCGAACCGCAGTTCTACCGCGAGCTCCTCGCCGGTCTGGAACTCGAGGTCCACACCCTGCCTGATCGTGACGACCCTGCTCAATGGCCCGCACTACGTGCAGTCTTCACCGAGCTCTTCCGGCAGCGTCCGAGGGATGAGTGGGCAAGTCTCTTCGAGGACACCGATGCCTGTGTCACCCCCGTCCTCGACTTCGACGAGGCCGCCCGCCACCACCACCTGGTCGCTCGCAGTACCCGTATCGACGTCGAGGGAGTGAGCCAGGCCGCGCCCGCGCCGCGCTTCGACCGCACCCCGTCGTCGGTTCCGTCGCCTCCGCCGACCGCGGCCACGACCACCGCAGAGGTTCTGACCGACTGGCAGGACGCGAGCGGGACGCAGGATCGTTGAGGGGAACGGCGAGCCCGGGAGGACTCAGTCCTCCGGGTCCGTCGTCCACTGCAGCAGCGTGTACGCACCATCCGCGGAGTCCTCGAAGACGCCCCTGACCGGGGTCCCGCACGACACCTCACGCTCGGCAGGTCCGAGCAGGTTCCCGATCAGCCGGACGCCACCAGCGCCCGGAAGCTCAACCAGCACCAGGAGGTAGGGAAGCCGGGTGGCCAGCTGCGGCCGGACGGCGTGCCACGCCCGCGTCCAGCTGTAGATCCGACCGACCGGCTCGGTCTCGGTCCACTCCAGCCCGAAGGTGTGGCAGTTGTGGCAGATGACGTCGGGGGGCCAGCTCCACGTGCCACAACTGGAGCAGCAGGGCAGGACCAGACGGTGCGCGCGAAGTGCCTGGTGGTGCGCGAGGTCCGATCCATCGGGCAGCGGAACCGGGGTCACCACCGGGTCGGCGAAATACCTCTCAACGCTCACAGGACGTCCTTCCTTCCGTAGATCACCGATGTACTGACCGATGTCATCGGTCCGCCTGCACACAGGCAGGTCTTCGCGTCCGGCACCTGGTTGACGGCTGTTCCCCGCAGCTGCCGGACAGCCTCCACGTGCATCTGCATCGACTGCACGTAGGCCTCGGCGAAGTTTCCGCCGGATGTGTTGAGCGGCAGGGCTCCGCCGGGCGCGGTGAGATTCTCGAAGGTCAGCACCTCGGCCGCCGTCTCAGGTGTGCAGAAGCCGTGCTCGATGATCGCCATGACGACGCCGGCTGTGAAGTTGTCGTAGACCTGCAGGACGTCGATGTCCGCAGGCGTGAGGCCGGCCTGG
Source organism: Nocardioides sp. CPCC 206348 (assembly GCF_048654705.1). Lineage (NCBI taxonomy): Bacteria > Bacillati > Actinomycetota > Actinomycetes > Propionibacteriales > Nocardioidaceae > Nocardioides > Nocardioides sp. CPCC 206348. The sequence goes on along the minus strand of NZ_JBMCZA010000215.1, from coordinate 9,431 downwards.
TCGAACAGCCGAGGTGCGAGGGTCTTGAACCCACCCGTCACGTAGTCGGGGACGTTCTCCTGCGCGGCCGAGCGGAACGGACCGCCCCCGGCCGCAGCGAGGATGTAGACGGGATCGTGTCGCATGGCCTCGGCCTGAGCGCTGTGGGTGATGAGCACGGCCGCGGCGCCATCGCTCTCTGCACAGCAGTCGTAGAGGTGGAACGGCTCCGAGATCCATCTGGAGTCCTGGTACTGCTCGGACGAGAGGGTGCGTCCGTGCATCACGGCACGAGCATTGGTGCTGGCGTGGTGGTACGCCGTCCGCGCGACCGCCTCGAACGTGCTCGGGTCCACCCCGACGACCTCGAGCAGGCGCTGGGCACGGAGGGCGTACTTCTGCGGCGGCGTCAGGAAGCCGTGAGCAGCGCTGATGCCGCCGAGCCCGTATCCGGAGGCCTCGCTCGAGGGGGAGCCGCCGCCCCCGTACGCGCCGGAGCCGAAGCGGGCAGCTGGCGGCTGGGTGATCGCGCGGTAGGCGATCACGTTGTCTGCCATGCCTGTAGCGACCGCGGCAGCGGCCAGGCCGATGTGACCGCTGGACCCGCCGCCGCTGATCGTGGCCTGCATCGCCGAGACCTTCAGGTCCTTGATACCGAGGGCGGCCGCGATCTTCGGAGGCTCGTTCTTGTCATTGCCGAAGGAGACCAGGCCGTCGATGTCGCGGACGTCGATCTGCCCGTCGTCAGCCGCGGCGATCACCGCCTTGAGGCATAGCGCGAACTCCGAGTCGGGCGACGTGCCTCGCTTGTAGAAGGTGCTCTCGCCGATCCCGACGATGGCAGCGCGCCCGCGCAGGCTCCGGTTCCCATTCATCGGACACCCGCCTCCGCGATCGTCAGGTATTCCTGTCGAAGTTGCTGCTTGAGCATCTTTCCCGAGAGGTCACGCGGCAACTCCTCCCGGAAGTCGACGGTGCGCGGACACTTCACGTCGGCGAGTCGGGTCCGGCAGAAAGCCATCAGCTCGCCGGCGAGTGCCTCAGCCGCGGCATCGGTCAGCGGCATCTCGACCGGACGCACCACAGCCTTGACCTGCTCACCGAAGTCCGGGTGCGGAACCCCGAACACCGCGACATCGAGGACCGCCGGATGCGTCGACAGGGCATTCTCCGCCTCCTGCGGATAGATGTTGACGCCTCCCGAGATGATCATGAAGGCCTTGCGGTCGGTGAGGTAGAGGAAGCCTTCCTCGTCGACGTGGCCGACGTCGCCCAGGGTGCTCCAACCCTTCGGGTGCCGGCTCCCTGCCGTCTTCGCAGCATCTCCCCGGTACTCGAACTCCGGGCCCTTGCCGAAGTACACGGTGCCGGTCTCGCCCGTGGCCACCAAGTCTCCGTCGTCGTCACAGATGTAGACCTCGCAGCCGATCGGTCGGCCGACCGTGCCCGGGTGCGCGAGCCACTCGGTCGAGTCGCACAACACGAGGCCGTTGCTCTCCGTGCCCGCGTAGTACTCGTAGACCACCGGTCCGAGCCAGTCGATCACCTGTTCCTTCAGGTCGCGCGGACACGGGGCTGCGGAGTGGATGAAGTAGCGGAGGCTCGAGACGTCGTGTCCCAGGCGAACCTGGTCCGCCAGACGCATCATCCGCAGCATCATGGTCGGCACGACCTGGGTGTGGGTGACGTGATGGCGCTCGACCAGCTCGAGATACGCCGCTGCATCGAACTTGTCCATGATGACCGCCGTGCCCCCCAAGGCAGTCGTTGCCATGACGAACCGGATGCCTGCACCGTGGTAGAGCGGCGCCGGCGAGAGGTAGACCGTGCTCTCGTCGAAACCGAAGAACTTCTTGGCGGCGTACGAGGTGCCGACCGCCGCCGTCTCCAGCGGCGCCTGCTTCGTGGGGAGGACGATCGCCTTCTGGCGCCCCGTGGTGCCAGACGAATACAGCATGTCGCTGCCAGCCACCCGGGGCGGGGGAAGGGGGTCCGCGGCCCGGGCGTCGACGACGGACTCGTAGGACTCGAAGCCGTCGATCTCGCCACCGACCGCCAGCAGAACGCTGCCATCGGGGAGGTCGTGGCCGACCGCTGCCCCGACCGCGGCGAAGGCGGCGCTGCAGATCATCGCCCGAGCGCCGCTGTCTGCAGCGATGTAGGCGACCTCGTCCGCAGTCAGGCGCGTCGAGCAGGTCGTGTAGACCAGACCGGCATAGTGCGCTCCCCAGATGGCCTCGACGAACCTCTGGTGGTTCTCCATCAGGACCACCACGTGGTCGCCCGGAGCCAGCCCGCGCTCGGCGAGCGCGGTCGAGAGGCGGTTCGCCTGTGCGTCCAGCTCCCGGTAGGTCTGGGTCCAGCCCGTGCTCCCGTGAATGACGGCGACACGGTCAGGTGCCTCGATCGCGTACCGACCGGGATACCTCTCGGGGCGGGAACGGGAATCCAGCGTCATGTTGCCCTCGTTCACAGTGCTCATGCCTTCGTGGTCGCGCGGCGCTGGTCGCGGGTCACGCCCAGACCCATTGCCACCAGGTCTCTGGTCGTTGCCGTGAGGCCGGTTCGGCGCAGTTGGTCCTTCATCACTCGTCCGGCAGCATTGCGCGGCAGTTCTGGCAAGAGCTCCACGAACTGCGGCACAGCGAAGTACGGGAGCTCGACCGCCATGTGAGCGGCCAGGGCCTCGAAGTCGAACGCATCAGGATCCGTCACGACCAGGCAGGCCTTGATCGCCTGATCCAGCTCACCCTCGATCTCGACACCGTGAACGGCCACCTCCACCACTCCGGGGGCGCGGACCAGGCTTCGTTCGAGCTCGAACGCGGACACGTTCTCGCCTCGGCGGCGCATCGAGTCCTTCTTGCGGTCGACGTACTGGATCTCCCCGTCCACCAGGCGGCCCATGTCGCCGGTGTGGAACCAGAGGCCCTGGAAAGCCTCCACGGTTGCCGCGTCGTCGTTCCAGTAGCGCTCGAACAACGCGTGCGGCACGCGTGGTCGCACGACGATCTCTCCCACCTCGCCCGAGCCGACGCTGTGGCCATCGCTGTCGTGCAGGTCGACGACAAGATCAGGTGCGGGCTTCCCGGCCGTCCCTCCGACGCCCTGCTCCTCGAAGCGGTTGTAGGCGATCGGGTAGCACTCCGTCTGACCGTACTGACGGGTCAGGGCACGGATGCCGAAACGCGCCAGGAACTGCTCCTGCTCCGCCACCGAGAGCTGCACCGTCGACATTGCCCGCAGCGTGTGCTTCTTGTCCATCGGCGAGGCCGGCTGCTTGAGCAGCGCCTGCGCGATCCAACCGACACCCACGGCAACCGTGCCGCCGACCTCCGTCGCCCGTGCGAGGTATCGCGAAGCGGAGAAGGCTGTCTCGAGCACGACCGGGATCCCCAGCGCCAGCGCGCCAAGGAGCGGCGTCTGCCCG
>NZ_JBMCZA010000215.1:5038-6012 GCF_048654705.1 Nocardioides sp. CPCC 206348 | reverse complement strand
AAGGCTGTCTCGAGCACGACCGGGATCCCCAGCGCCAGTGCGCCAAGGAGCGGCGTCTGCCCACCCACGTGGAAGAGCGGAGCAGCGGTGAAGATGACGTCGTCGTCCTCGAGGCCCGAGAGGGCCTCGGTGTACCGCGACCAGTGCTTGGTCATCCCGTGACTGATGATGCAGCCCTTCGGAAGGCCCGTCGTGCCCGAGGTGTAGAGGATCGTGTAGACGTCGGCGTCGTCGGGGACCACGGGTTGGACGGGAGCTGAGTCGAGAAGCTCGCCGTAGGAAGCAATCTCGAACTCTTCCGTCGTGGACGGTGGGTCGGCGTCGTCGAGCTGGACGACGAGCCGCAGGGCGGGGAGGTCTGCCACCAGGCCGCGCACCATCGCGATGCCTGCTTCATCGGCGAGGAGAGCCTTGCACCCGCTGCTCAGGAGCTGGTGCACGAGCGGCTCGCCCTTGAGATAGATGTTGAGCGGCACGGGGATGGCACCCAGACCCGCGACGCCCAGAAGGCTGGTGACGGACGCGACAGACGTCGGGCTCATCACCGCGACCCGGTCGCCGGGCGAGATGCCGCGAGCAGCAAGTCCCCCCGCGAACCGCCACGCATCGTCACGCACCTCGCCATAGCTGCGATTCACGGCACCCACCGTGAGGAACCGGCGCTCCGGGCGGTCGTCCGCCCAGTGATCCAGAAGCTGGGGGATCGCCTTGTCTTGCCTCACGGGGACTCCTTGTCTGTGCCGCGACACCTGACGGCGTCGTGGGCGGTCCGCCATCCTACCTAATACTGACGGTCAACGTCAGCATAGATCGAAACGGGGCGAGGCGCTACGTCCCTGCCCTACGGAGACCATATCCCGCAGAGGGGATGAAATCTGAACGGAAAGCGTCTAGGATATCTGGGTGTCCCCACGAAGGTTGGTCAGATCATGAACTCGCAGCTCGACCCCCGTATGCCCGTGATCGCGGGGGTC
>NZ_JBMCZA010000215.1:4263-5028 GCF_048654705.1 Nocardioides sp. CPCC 206348 | reverse complement strand
CTACCTAATACTGACGGTCAACGTCAGCATAGATCGAATCAGGGCGAGGCGCTATGTGCCCTGCCCTACGGAGACCATATCCCGCAGAGGGGATGAAATCTGAACGGAAAGCGTCTAGGATATCTGGGTGTCCCCACGAAGGTTGGTCAGATCATGAACTCGCAGCTCGACCCCCGTACGCCCGTGATAACGGGCGTGGGCCAGGTGACCGCGTCGTATCCGGCCGCCGAACCGGCCATGCTGCTCGCCGAGGCGCTCCAGGTCGCAGCTGGTTCTCACGTCCTGGGCCAACTGGACTCGCTGGACGTCGTGGCGATCGGCACCCGGCCCTACACCAACCCCGGGTCCATCGCGGCTGCCGCACTCGGCCTGACGGTCCCGCGCCAGACCTACACGACACACGGCGGACAGTCGCCGCAGGTCCTCGTGAACCGCGCAGCATGGGACATCTGGTGCGGACGCAGGTCGGTCGTCGCCATCGGGGGCGCCGAGAGCTGGCGCACTCGCCGGCTCTTGCGTCGGGAGGGACGCGGCACCGGATGGACCGTCCAGGACTCTTCCGACCAGCCCGACGAGGTGGTGGGCAGCGAGCTGTCGATGGCCAGCGACATCGAGGCAGCTCTGGGCTTCGGAGATCCACTGGACGCCTACCCGATGCTTGAGTCCGCGCTCCGTTTCGAGTCCGGGCGCTCGCTGGATGACCACGCCCGCCTGGTGGCTGACCTCTGGGCAGGCTTCAGCGAGGTCGCTGCGTCCAACCCTCAC
>NZ_JBMCZA010000215.1:3824-4253 GCF_048654705.1 Nocardioides sp. CPCC 206348 | reverse complement strand
GATCCACTGGACGCCTACCCGATGCTTGAGTCCGCGCTGCGTTTCGAGTCCGGGCGCTCGCTGGATGACCACGCACGCCTGGTGGCCGACCTCTGGGCAGGCTTCAGCGAGGTCGCGGCGTCCAACCCTCATGCGGTCATCCGGGAGCCCGTCGGGGCGTCGAGCTTGCTGTCACCCGACGGCGGCAATCGACTCATCAGTCATCCCTACCGCAAGCTCATGGTGTCGAACAACGACGTCGACCAGGCTGCCGCACTGGTGATGACCTCCTACGGCAAGGCGCTCGCTCTCGGCTTCTCACGCGACGACCTGGTGTTCGTCCACGGCTTCGGCGAAGCCGTGGACTGTGACTCCTTCACCGTTCGCGAAGCCTTCACGACTTCGAACGCGATCACAGCGGCCGCCGCGGATGCGATGGCGATGGCCGCA
>NZ_JBMCZA010000215.1:3073-3814 GCF_048654705.1 Nocardioides sp. CPCC 206348 | reverse complement strand
CGGCGAAGCCGTGGACTGTGACTCCTTCACTGCTCGCGAAGCCTTCACGACCTCGAACGCGATCACAGCAGCCGCCGCGGATGCGATGGCGATGGCCGCCGCGACGATGGACGACATCGACCTGATCGACATCTACTCCTGCTTCCCGTCCGCGGTACAGGTGGCCGCCCGCTCCTTGGGGCTGCCGCTGTCCCGGGCGCTGACGGTCACGGGCGGCCTCACGTTCGCGGGCGGGCCTTGGAACAACTACGTCACACACTCGATCGCCACCATGGTCGAACGGCTGCGCGAGCAGCCGGACAGCCTCGGTCTCGTGACCGCCAACGGGGGCCTCCTCACCAAGCATGCGATGGGCATCTACGGCGCGCGGCCACCCGTGCGCGCCATCACGGCTCCCGCACTCCGTCGCCTCGACACACCCCGGCCTGTGGTCGCAGAGACCCACGGCCCCGTCTCGGTGGTGGTTGCCACCGTCCGCTACCAGCGTGACGACGTGCCGTCCCATGGCTTCGTTGTCGCCGAGACGGCGACCGGTGAGCGAGTACTGCTCCGAACCGAGCAGCAGGCCCTGCTTGCCGAGCTCGCCACCTCCGAGCCCGTCGGTCGCAAGGGCACTGCCGCCGGGACCGAGCTGGTCGATCTCCCCTGAACCTGCCCACGGATCCGACGATCCCGGACACCCGCGGAAGCACCGCGATTCCCCTGACAATCTGACGCTCAGCACACTGAAAAGGCGGTCAC
>NZ_JBMCZA010000215.1:2652-3063 GCF_048654705.1 Nocardioides sp. CPCC 206348 | reverse complement strand
GACATCTACTCCTGCTTCCCGTCCGCGGTACAGGTGGCTGCCCGCTCCTTGGGGCTGCCGCTGTCCGGGGCATTGACGGTCACGGGCGGCCTCACGTTCGCGGGTGGGCCCTGGAACAACTACGTCACGCACTCGATCGCCACCATGGTCGAACGGCTGCGAGAGCAGCCGGACAGCCTCGGTCTCGTGACCGCCAACGGAGGCCTGCTCACCAAGCATGCGATGGGCATCTACGGCGCGCGGCCACCCGTGCGTGCCATCACCGCTCCCGCACTCCGTCGCCTCGACACGCCTCGGCCTGTGGTCGCAGAGATCCACGGGCCCGTCTCGGTGGTGGCTGCCACCGTCCGCTACCAGCGTGACGACGTGCCGTCCCATGGCTTCGTCGTAGCCGAGACGGCGACCGGCGAA
>NZ_JBMCZA010000215.1:1555-2551 GCF_048654705.1 Nocardioides sp. CPCC 206348 | reverse complement strand
CGACGATCCCGGACACCCGCGGAAGCACCGCGATTCCCATGAAAATCTGACGCTCAGCACACTAAAAAGGCGGTCACCCCCATGCACCAAGCAGTCATCGTGGAAGCAGTCCGGACCCCCACCGGCCGACGCAACGGAGCTCTGTCGGGATGGCACCCGGTCGACCTGATGGCCGAGACGCTGCGCGCCATCGTGGACCGCACCGGCATCGACCCCGCGCTCGTCGACGACGTCATCGGCGGCTGTGTGATCCAGATCGGGGAACAGGCCGTCAACATCTCCAGGAATGCCGTTCTGGCCGCCGGATTCCCCGAGACAGTGCCAGCGACGACCGTCGACCGTCAGTGCGGCAGCGCGCAGCAGGCCATCCACTTCGCCGCCCAGGCCATCCAGAGTGGCGCCTACGACGTGGCGATCGCCGCCGGCGTCGAGAGCATGACGCGCGTGCCCATGACGTCCTCCATCACCAACAACCTGGACCAGGACCCCTACAGCGACCGGATCAAGGCGCGCTACGCCGACCAGGGTGGCATCCAGGGTCAGGGCGTCGCCGCCGAGCTGATCGCCGAGATGTGGGGCCTGGCGCGCACGGAGCTGGACGAGTTCTCCCTCCGCTCCCACCGCCTCGCCGCTGCCGCGACGGCCGAGGGCCGTTTCGCCCGCGAGATCGTGGCCATCAAGGGCATCAACGGCCTCCTCGACTCGGACGAGGGCATCCGACCGGACACCAGCCTGGAGAAGCTCGCCGGCCTGCGCACCGTCTTCAAGGCTGACGGCGTGATCACCGCTGGCAATGCCTCGCAGATCGCGGACGGCGCCAGCGCCGTCCTGCTGATGAGCGATCGGAAGGCAGCGGAACTGGGCCTGACCCCTCGTGCGCGCGTCCACACGATGACCTTGGCTGCGTCGGACCCGGTGACGATGCTCACCGCTCCCATCCCCGCCACCTTGAAGGCGCTGGAGAAGTCGGGCTTGTCGGTCAACGACATCGACGTC
>NZ_JBMCZA010000215.1:1136-1489 GCF_048654705.1 Nocardioides sp. CPCC 206348 | reverse complement strand
CATCCGCTCGGGTCTTCGGGAACCCGCCTCATGGCGACGCTGCTGCACGAGCTCGAGCGCCGCGACGCCACGTTCGGCCTGCAGACCATGTGCGAGGCCGGCGGGATGGCGAACGCCACGATCATCGAGCGTCTGTGACCACACGCATGGGTGAGCCGCTGGACGGGACCGGGGCGGACGAGGCCTCAGTCCTCGCGTCGGTGATCCGGCGCAGGCACAGCCACCGCGCGTTCAGGCGCGATCCCGTCCCTCGCGCCACGATCGAGGAAATGTTCGAGCTGGCGCGTCAGGCACCCTCCTGGTGCAACACCCAGCCGTGGCACGCCTACGTCACTGAGGGAGCTGCGACCGAG
>NZ_JBMCZA010000215.1:0-1126 GCF_048654705.1 Nocardioides sp. CPCC 206348 | reverse complement strand
AGCCACCGCGCGTTCAGGCGCGATCCCGTCCCTCGCGCGACCATCGAGGAAATGTTCGAAGTGGCGCGTCAGGCACCCTCCTGGTGCAACACTCAGCCGTGGCACGCCTACGTCACTGAGGGAGCGGCGACCGAACGCTTCCGCACCGTGCTCAGCGACGGACCGAACGCCGAGATCAATCCCGACATCGCGATGCCGGGGGCCTACGAGGGGGTGCACCTCGAGCGTCGTCGCGAGAGCGGTTGGCAGCTGTACGAGGCGGTCGGCGTGGAGAAGGGCGACCGTCAGGCGTCAGCACGTCAGTCTGCGAAGAATTTCGAGCTGTTCGGGGCACCGCACGCCGCTGTGATAACTGTCGACCGCGCACTCGGCGCGTACGGGGTCCTCGATGCCGGGATCTTCCTCGGCTACCTCTTGCTGGCAAGCGAGGCGCTCGGTGTCGCCGTCATCCCGCAGGCAGCGATCGCGACCCGCTCGCCGGTGGTGCGCGAGTTCTTCGACATCGGGGACGACGAGGCGGTCCTCCTGGGTGTCTCCTTCGGCTGGTCCGACGAGCAGCACCCGGCCAACAACTACCGGACGAGCAGGGTCGACCTCTCGTCAATCGTCCAGTGGCGCAGCTGAGCACGAGGCGACCGAGCATCGACGATGTGCGGACCATCAGCGCAACGCTGGACGCCGTCGTCACCGATGATCTCGTCGACGCCAACGATCACCTGAGTCTCCCCCACTACGTCAGGGCCGGGGCTCGTGCGGTCTGGACGCGCAAGGAGTCCCTCGGCCTGGAGGAGGTGTGGTCCCGGGGACTGTCCTTCTTCATCACCGAGCAGCACACGACGTACTCCGGTGAGCTTCTTCTCGGTGAGAGGTTCACCGTGCACCCCCGCTTCCTGCACCGATCCGCACGGTCGCTGCACACCATGACGTACGTCGTGAATGCGGCTCGAGACCAGCTGACATGCAGCATCGAGAGCGTGAGTGTCTTCGTCTCGCGGGAGACGCGTGACAGCGTCGCGATGCCCGCGGCCCTGGCCGAGAGCCTGGACGCCGCGATACGCCACGACCACGGCCTGCCGGGGACCGTGGCGGAGTGCAGCACGCTGTGGCGACCGCGAGGCGGGACGCC
>NZ_JBMCZA010000214.1:6638-7663 GCF_048654705.1 Nocardioides sp. CPCC 206348 | reverse complement strand
AGGAGCACGCCATGTCCGAACCCGTCACCCGCGTCTTCGACACCCCCACCCCCGTTCACCTGTACGTCGAGAACGGCTCCGGCCGCGTCGTCGTCACCACGTCCGACCGCACCACCACCGAGGTGCGGGTGCGTGGCGCCCGCGCCACCGAGGTGACGGTCCAGGAGGAAGGTGACCGGATCAGCGTCATCGCTCCCAAGAACCGCACCGGCTTCTTCGGCGGCGACCAGCACCTCGACATCGAGATCCACGCCGGGCAGGGCAGCCACCTGGTCGCCAAGACCGGCAGCGCTGACCTGACTGCCTCGGGTCCGCTGGGCGACGTCCGCCTCAAGAGCGGGTCCGGCGAGTCCGTGCTCGACCAGGTCGACGGCGTCCTCGTCATCGACACCGGCTCGGGCGATGTCCGGGTCGCCGGTGCCGCGGGGGACCTCAAGATCCGCAGCGGTTCCGGAGATGTCGCCCTGGACCGGACCGGGGGATCGGCCTCGATCTCCACCGGCTCCGGCGACATCCGGATCGCCCACGCCCGTGGCCCGGTCGTCGTGAAGACCGGGTCCGGTGACCTCGAGATCGGTGAGGCCGAGTCCGACGTCGCGAGCACGACGGCCTCGGGTGACGTCCTGGTCCGGGCTGCCCATCGCGGCAAGATCAGCGCCAAGGGTGCGTCCGGTGACATCCGCGTCGGCGTGCCCGCCGGCACGCCGGTGTGGACCGACGTCAGCACCCTCAGCGGCCGGATCTCCTCGACGCTGCAGGCCGTCGGCGAACCGGAGCCGGGTGCTGACCACCTCGAGCTGCGCGCCACGACGGTGTCCGGCGACATCGCGCTCGTCCCTGCCTGACCTGCACTCCACCCGCCCAACACACGAGAGGAGGAACGCCATGTTCGAGATGCTCAATGAGGCCCGGGTCCGCCAGGACCTCGACGACCGCATGCGCAAGGCCCGTCAACGCCGCCTCGTGGCCCGCGTGAAGACCGCTCGCCGGAGGCCCGACCGCCTGGCGTGACGACAGTCACGGGT
>NZ_JBMCZA010000214.1:6356-6628 GCF_048654705.1 Nocardioides sp. CPCC 206348 | reverse complement strand
CCCCCATGACTTCAGCGCTGCCCCGCGTCGCCGCGGCCGCACTCACCGCCGTGCTCGCCGCAGCCACCCTGCTGCCAGCGGGTACGGCGAAGGCCGCGCCCGCCCAGCCGGCGGACCGTGTCGCGGCCGCACCGCTGCCCCAGCTGCCCCAGGTCGCGCCGACGCCCTGGAGGCCGCGGCCCGAGCAGTACAAGGCCACCGTCACCACCCGGGACATCCCCATCGTGATGGATGACGGTGTCGTCCTGCGGGGAGACCTGGTCCGACCGGCC
>NZ_JBMCZA010000214.1:5966-6346 GCF_048654705.1 Nocardioides sp. CPCC 206348 | reverse complement strand
ACCGTGTCGCGGCCGCACCGCTGCCCCAGCTGCCCCAGCTGCCCCAGGTCGCGCCGACGCCCTGGAAGCCGCGGCCCGAGCAGTACAAGGCCACGGTCACCACCCGGGACATCCCGATCGTCATGGACGACGGGGTCGTCCTGCGGGGAGACCTGGTCCGACCGGCAGTGCTCGGCCAGCCGGTCCTCACGAAGCTGCCGGTGATCGTCACGATCACGGCGTACAACAAGACCGTGATGGCCTCGGGTGGCGGCGGCCTCGCCGGCGCCGGGCCTGACTACCTCGTCAAGCGCGGCTACGCGCAGCTGACGGTCGACGCGCGCGGCACCGGCTCCTCGCAGGGGCAGTGGGGCGCGTTCAGTGCCCGCGAGGGCAAGGAC
>NZ_JBMCZA010000214.1:2156-5956 GCF_048654705.1 Nocardioides sp. CPCC 206348 | reverse complement strand
CTCGTCAAGCGCGGCTACGCGCAGCTGACGGTCGACGCCCGCGGCACCGGTTCCTCGCAGGGGCAGTGGGGCGCGTTCAGCGCCCGCGAGGGCAAGGATGCCGGCGCGATCATGAACTGGGCGGCCCGCCAGCCCTGGAGCAACGGCAAGACCGGCATGACCGGGCCGTCGTACATGGGGATCTCGCAGCTGTTCGCGGCCGCCCACCAGCCCACCGGCCTCAAGGCGATCTTCCCGCAGGTGCCCGCCGCCGACGTCTACCGCGACGTCGTCGCCTCGGGCGGCCAGATCGATGCCGGCTTCATCCCGTTGTGGCTCGGACTGGTGACCGCGACCGGCGTGATCCCGCCGGCGTACGGCCTGCAGGAGCCCGCAGCGGGCTTCAAGATGGCGACCGATCACCTGATGGGTGGCCTCAACTTCACCCTCCCGCTGGCCTTGAAGGCGCTCCTCGGCGGCGAGCCGGCGTACGACGGCCCGTTCTACCGGGAGCGCTCGCCGATCTCGATCATCGACAAGGTGAAGGTGCCGACGTTCCTGATCGGTGGCGAGTCCGACCTGTTCCAGCGCGGGACGCCGCTCGACTTCGAGCGGCTCCAGAAGAACGGCGTGCCCACCAAGTTCATCTTCGGCCCGTGGGACCACCTGCAGGGTTCTTCGGGTGCTGAGGTCGCCAAGGCCGGCTACGGCACCCTGGCCGAGCTGCAGCTGCGGTGGTTCGACCACTACATCAAGGGGATCGACGGCAAGCTCGACGCGATCGCCCCGCTCACCTACTTCGAGCAGGGCTCGGGCGCCTGGGTGAAGAAGAGCAAGTGGATCGACGCGGACCTCACGGCGAAGAAGTACGCCCTGTCCGGCACCTCCATGGCGGGCGGCAAGGCCGGCGCGCTCACCACGGGGACGCCGGTCGCCGGCAAGTCGATCGTGGCGCCTCTTCCCGTCACCGGGCTCTGCACCCGGTCGGCGAACCAGTGGACCGCCGGGGTGCCCCAGCTGTTGCTCGCCGACCTGCCCTGCTTCCACGACAACAAGCTGAACGACCTCGGCGGCCTGACGTTCGACACCGCGCCCGTGACCAGGGCCGTGCGGATCCAGGGTCCGATCAATGCTCGGCTCTACGCCTCGTCGATCACGGGCGACGGGATGTTCTCGGTCGCGATCGAGGACGTCGCCCCGGACGGGAAGGTCAGTCGGCTCACCGGTGGCTGGCAGGTGATCTCGCACCGCGCCCTGGATGCGAGCAAGTCGCGCTACCTCGGTGGCCAGCTGCTGCAGCCGCACCACCCGTTCACGAAGGCGGCGCAGAAGAACCTCGCTCCCAACGAGATCGCGCCCATCGACGTCGAGGTGTTCCCGACCGGTGCGGTGATCCTGCCGGGTCACAAGCTCCGGATCGCGGTGCAGGCGTTCGACATCCCGCACCTGTTGTCACCGTTGACCGCCCTGCTGGGTCAGCTGGTGCCGGTGACGGTCCACACCGGTCCGTCGTACCCCTCGGCGATCACGATGGCGGTGCGCTGAGCGCACTGCAGCAACCGTCTCGAGGCTCAGGAGCGCATGGAGACGCCTTCGCGCCAGTACCCCATGAAGGCGACCTGCTTGCGGTCGAGGCCGAGGTCGTTGACCAGCTTGCGACGCAGGCCGGTGACGACCTTGGACTCGCCGGCGATCCACGCGTAGAGGCCGGCGTACGGCGCCTCGCCCGTCGGTACGGCGGTCGCCTCGGCGACCTCCTCGCCCGACGACGAGTAGACGGGGGTCTCCCACAGGTCGGGGTCGATCTCGTCCTCGGCGACGGCGAGCGCCTCGGTCGGTGCCTCACCCGTCAGGTGGGCGAGTACGGCGGCGTGCAGTGCCTCGCCGCGGGCGGCCCCGTTGCGGGGGAGCCACGACACCGTCACGTCGTTCGGGGCGGTCACGTCGGTCGGTACGTCGCCGTCGACCGGCACCTCCACGAACGCCGCACCGGTGGCGTCGGCCGGGAGGTCGCGCAGGACGCCGCGGATGGCGGGCAGGGCGGTCTCGTCGCCGACGAGGAGCAGGCGGGTCGCCTGGCCGGGCGACCACTCGATGCCGCCGAAGTCGTGGCCGCGGCGCGGCGCCATCACGATGAGCCGCTGGCCGGCCGCCGCCTGCTGGGCCCAGGCGTTGCCGACGCCGTCGAGGGCGTCGCCGTGCGCACCGTCGTGCTCGTGGGTCACGATGTCGACGATGAAGCGGGTGTCGTCACCCTCGCCGGCCACGTCGCGGATCGTGTAGGTCCGCATCGAACCGCGCTCGTCCTCGGGGATCTCCATCCAGCTGGTCCACCACGACTCGTCAGCCGCCGTGAAGTCCGGCAGGTTCCCGGCGGCGTTGGGGAAGATGACCTTGATCCGCTGGTCGAGGACCGGGCCGTCGACGCCGAAATCGGTGAGCGCGGCTCCGCCCAGCTCGACCCGGACGAACGACGGGGACACCCGCTCGGCACGCAGCACCTCGACCTCCGTGAGCAACAGCGGGAGGGTGGCGACGTACTCGTTCTGATCGGTGGACATAAGGGCAGCCTAACCTGACTCGGCAAGGGCCACCCAGGCGGCTCAGATCTTCGTGCGGTGGAAGCTCTGGAAGGAGCGCGACGGCGTCGGGCCGCGCTGGCCCTGGTAGCGCGAGCCGTACTTCTCCGAGCCGTACGGGTGCTCGGCGGCCGAGGAGAGCCGGAAGAAGCAGACCTGCCCGATCTTCATGCCGGGCCACAGCTTGATCGGCAGGTTGGCGACGTTCGCGAGCTCGAGGGTCACGTGGCCCGAGAAGCCGGGGTCGATGAAGCCTGCGGTGGAGTGCGTCAGCAGGCCGAGGCGGCCGAGCGAGGACTTGCCCTCGAGGCGTGCCGCGACGTCATCGGGGAGCGTGACGACCTCGTACGTCGAGCCGAGCACGAACTCGCCCGGGTGCAGGATGAACGGCTCGTCGCCGATCGGCTCGATCTCGCGCGTCAGGTCCGACTGGTCCTCGGCGGGGTCGATGTGCGGGTAGCGGTGGTTCTCGAAGACCCGGAAGAACCGGTCGAGGCGCACGTCGATGGACGACGGTTGCAGCATCGAGGGGTCATAGGGTTCAAGGGCGATTCGGCCGGCGTCGAGTTCTGCCGAGATGTCGCGGTCGCTGAGCAGCACGACGGCACCCTACCCGCAGGAGGACCGATGCCCGAGGAGCAACCACAGCAGGGACTTCCCGCCGAGGAGCGTGCGCTCGCCGCCGCCCTCTTCAACGAGACGTGGGGCCTGCTCGACAAGGCCGACCGCACCGACGAGGAGACCGACCGGATGGTGCACCTGGCGCACGCGTCGCGCCTGCACTGGGACAACATCGGCACGGACGAGAACCGCGCCGGTGGCGAGTGGCAGTGCTCCCGCGTGTACGCCGTCCTCGGGCGCGCCGAGCCGGCCCTGCACCACGCGCTCCGCAGCGTTGCGTACGCCGACCGCGAGGGTGTCGCGACCTGGATGCGGGCCAGCGCGCAGGAGGCTCTCGCCCGCGCCCACCTGGTCGCGGGTGACGTGGCCGCCGCCGAGGAGGCGCGGGTGCGCGCCTGGGCGCTGCTCGATGCCGAGCACGACCAGGAGGACCGCGAGATCGTCGCGGCCGACCTGCAGTCGCTCGTCTTCCCGGCTTTGGGCTGAGCGGGTCCTCCGACGCACAATGCTCGGGTGACTTTCCAGAAGTACGTCGCCCTCGGCGACTCGTTCACCGAAGGCGTCGGTGACCCCGACGCGACGCGTCCCAACGGCCTGCGCGGCTGGGCGGACCGGACCGCC
>NZ_JBMCZA010000214.1:0-2083 GCF_048654705.1 Nocardioides sp. CPCC 206348 | reverse complement strand
CTCGTCACGATCCATGGTGGCGGCAACGACGTGCTCCGGCCGAAGGTCGACCTCGACGCCCTCGCGGCCGACTACGACGCGGCCGTCGGGCGGTTGAAGGCGTCGGGCGCCCATGTCGTCATGTTCACCATCGCCGACCCGCGCGACAGCGGCGTCTTCCGGTTGATGCGCGGCCGGTTCGCGATCTTCAACGAGTGGGTGCGCGAGATCGCCGAGAGCCACGACGCCACGGTCGTCGACATGTGGCGGATGCGGGGCTGGGCGCACGCCGAGGTCTTCGACGAGGACCGCCTGCACCTCAACCCCGTGGGCCACCAGCGGATCGCGATGGCGGTGCTCGACGCACTGCACGTCCCGCACGCCCTCGAACCGCTCCCGCCGATCGAGCTGCCCGTGCTCTCCGCTCGGGAGCAGCGTCAGGCCAACCTGGCGTGGGCCCGCACGCACGTCGCGCCGTGGGTGCACCGGCGCGTCACGGGCCGCTCCTCCGGCGACACCGTCGAGCCGAAGCGCCCGGCCCTCGAGCCCATCCGCTAACATCGGCCACGCTTCGGGAGACCGACGCATGCGGACGTAGCTCAGTTGGTAGAGCGCGACCTTCCCAAGGTCGATGTCGCGAGTTCGAATCTCGTCGTCCGCTCCATGACCGTGGCCCCGTGTGCACACGGGGCACGCAACAACCGGGACCGAGGCTGGGTCCGGAGGCTGGGTCCGCTAGCCCGGGATCTTGTCGGCCAGGATGTCGATCTTCTCGATCTGCGGCTCGGAGAACAGGACGCCGGTGTTGGGTCCGAGGGCCTGGCCCACGCCGCCGGCGAGGTGGGCGTCCCGGGCGTCGTCGTCGGGGAACACGTCGTACACGCCGAACGTCGAGGGCCCGAACTGAATGGCGAACCAGGCGACGGTGCCTGGCTCCTCCATCACGATCGACCGCGCCTGGGTGAGGAAGTCTGCGAGCTCGGCCTCCTTGCCAGGCAGTGCTTCGAGACGTACGAGGAGGGCTTTGGTCAACATCGGTCGGGCTCCTTGAGTTGAGGGGTGCGCCCCCTGCAGCAGGCCGCCGCAGAGTGGCGCTGCCCCGGGCACCTGTCACCGTCATGCTCTCGGGCGCACGTCGTCACCCGCATCCCGTGAACGGGGTACACCGGACATGCCGGATTCCCCCCCGGTCAGGCCGCGCGGACGTGGTGCTGCATCGCCAGAACGGTCAGCTCGACCCGGGAGTGGATGCCGAGCTTGGTGTAGATGTGCTTCAGGTGCGCATCGACGGTGTGCGGCGACACGAACAGCTGCTGGGCGATGTCCTTGTTGATCAGACCTCTGGAGACGAACCCGGCGACCCGCATCTCGCTCGGGGTGAGCGACAGCCACGGGTCCGGCGCGCCCGTGCCTGCGGGCTCAGCGCCCAGGGGTGGCCTGTCGTCACGGCTTGCCACCTCGGTGTCGTACTCCGCACTGGTCAGGAAGTGCGGGTTGTCGAGGACCGTTCGGTCCAGCAGCACGATGGGGTGGGTCTTGAGCACGGCGACGAGCATGTCGAGCCCGAAGCGCTGCAGGTCGTACATGCACATGAACACCGCTGGCTTCTTGCGCACGACGTCGTTGAGGGCCGACTCGTAGACGAAGAAGTCATCGGCCCCGTGAGGTTGCAACTGCACCCCGGGCCACGGCATCTCCCCGGTTGCCCGCAGCAGTCCCGCGCCCCCGGCGACCACCTCGTCGAGGTTGTCCGTGAGCACCGACGTCATGCGCTCGACCGAGAACGTCCCTGACTCCAGGTAGACGTCCGACGCCGGGCGCACGTCGAACCGGTCCGCCGGTGGGTCCGCGACGCCGGCCTCGCTGATCGCCCGGGCACGCACGGCGCCGGGCTCGACACCGTCGATGAAGCACAGGCAGGTGTCCCCGTGCCGAAGGCCCTCGCGTAGGAAGGGGAACAGGATGTCGTCCCGTTCCGCCGGGCCGGAGTAGAGAGCGCAGAGATGCGTCCCTGGCGGGAACCTGTCCACGCCAGGAATTCCCATGTCGACGAGAGTCATGTTGGCCCCTTGGTTACCGTGACAGTACGTCAATCGGCCGGTGA
>NZ_JBMCZA010000213.1:23786-23952 GCF_048654705.1 Nocardioides sp. CPCC 206348 | reverse complement strand
GCGGCCGTCTCGAGGGAGTCGTTCGCCGCGACCCCGGTCGCGAGGACCCGCGCCTCGGCGACGTTCGGGAACGCCACGGCGCCGGCCAGCCGGAGCTCCGTTGCGGGGAGCCCTTCGAGCGAGGTGGCCAGCCGGTCGACGTACTCCTCCAGACGGTGTGCGGCGG
>NZ_JBMCZA010000213.1:22769-23776 GCF_048654705.1 Nocardioides sp. CPCC 206348 | reverse complement strand
TTCGAGCGAGGTGGCCAGCCGGTCGACGTACTCCTCCACACGGTGTGCGGAGGCATCGGCCATGAAGGCCAGGGTGATGTGGAACTGCTCGGGGCGGGTCCAGCGGAACCCGGCTGCGTCGCGGCGTGGGTCCAGGAACGCGTCGAGGTGCTCGATCGCCTCCTGCGAGGGGACGACGGCGGTGAAGAGGCGCATCAGACCTGGGTACCGACGAGCTGGCCGATGCCGTGGGTGACTGCCATCGCGATGAGACCGCCGAGTATGTTGCGTGCCACGGCCATCCGGGCCGAGCCGTAGCCGAAGCGGGCGCTGAGCCAGCCGGTCAGCGCAAGGGCGATCGTCACGGCGACGACGGTGACGGCAACGCGCAGGTCACCGGGGACGAGCAGGATCGTGAGCAGGGGCAGCAGCGCGCCGAGGGTGAACGACAGCATCGACGCGATCGCGGCGTTCCACGGGCTGGTGAGGTCGTCGGGGTCGATGCCGAGCTCGACCTCGGCATGGGCCGCCAGGGCGTCCTTCTCGGTCAGCTGCTTGGCGACCTCGAGCGCGAGTCCGGGTTCGAGGCCCTTGTCGACGTACAGGCCGGCGAGCTCGGCGAGCTCGTCCTCGGGGTCCTCACGCAGCTCGCGCCGCTCCTTGGCGAGCAGCGCGTCCTCGGAGTCCCGCTGGGTGCTGACGGAGACGTACTCACCAGCGGCCATGCTCATCGCGCCGGCCACCAGTCCGGCGATGCCCGCGATCAGGATCGCGGTGCGGTCCGTCGTGGCGCCCGCGACCCCGAGGACGATGCCGGCGACCGACACGATGCCGTCGTTGGCGCCGAGCACGCTTGCCCGCAGCCAGTTGAGGCGGTCGTTGAAGCCTTGCTGATGGGGCTCGTCCTCGTGGGGGCCGATGTCATCCGCCGAAGGGACCGGTGTCCCACTCGATTCCGTCACGCACCCATGATCCCCGAGTCAGGGGCCGGGCGCGACCGGGAATGGGTGGCGCTCGTCGTACTCCCT
>NZ_JBMCZA010000213.1:16588-22759 GCF_048654705.1 Nocardioides sp. CPCC 206348 | reverse complement strand
CCGTCCCTGCCGGGACTCGCCCGCCGCGTGGGCTGACTTCCCCAGCTGCGTTTTCGCCGACGCAAACAAGAACCTCCGACCGGATCCGGTCGGAGGTTCTTGGCTTCTGCTTGCGCTCCTTGGCCGTTGCAACGGCCAGGAAGCGCAGGAATCCCCGCCTCAGCGGGGATTCCTGCGCCCTCTCAGAGCGTGAACCGAGCCACCAGCTCCCGCAGCTCCGCAGCCACACCCGTGAGGTCGGTGGCGGAGGCGAGCGTGTTCTCCGCACCTTCGCGGGTCTCGGCGGCGGCGGTGGCGACCTGGGTGACGTCGCCGGCGATGCCGTTGGCGCCGGCGGCGGCCTCGGTCACGGAGCGGGCGATCTCGTTGGTGGTCGCGGTCTGCTCCTCGACGGCGGAGGCGATGGTCGACTGGATGTCGTTGATCCGGGCGATCACGTCCGCGATCCGGCTGATCGCGGACACGGCACCCTGGGTGTCGCTCTGGATCGCCTCGATCTTCTTGCCGATCTCCTCGGTGGCCTTGGCGGTCTCCTTGGCGAGCTCCTTGACCTCGTTGGCGACGACCGCGAAGCCCTTGCCGGCGTCACCGGCCCGGGCGGCCTCGATGGTGGCGTTGAGGGCGAGCAGGTTGGTCTGCTGGGCGATCGAGGTGATCACCTTGATGACCTGGCCGATCTCGGCGCTGGACTCGCCCAGCGACGCGACGGTGCCCTGCGCCTCGGAGGCCACGGTGACGGCATCGGTGGCGACGGTGGCCGCCTCCGTGGCGTTCTTCGCGATCTCGCGGATGGAGGCGGTCATCTCCTCGGCCGCGGTGGCGACGGTCTGGATCGACGCCGACACCTGCACCGACGCGCTCGACGCGGACGCCGCCCGGTCGGACGTCATCGTGGCCCCCTCGCCCATCCCCTCGGCCAGCGACGTGAGCTGACCGGCGGCCGCGGCGAGTGTCTCCGCCGTACCCCCGATGTTGGTCATGCTGGACCGCAGGGTGGTGAGCAGCGAACGCAGGCCCTCGGCCACGCGACCGACGGCGTCGTCGCCCTCGATGTCGAGCTCGCGCGTCAGGTCGCCGGCCGCCGCAGCGGAGACGACATCGAGAATCTGCTCGACCTTGGCGGTCAGTACAGCGGCGGCGTCGCGGTCGGCGGCCTCGCGGTTGATCCGCGAGAGGGCCTGGGAGACCAGGCGACCGACGTTGCGCAGGGCCTCGAGGCGCTGCGGGCTCGGGTCGAGGGTCTCGGTGGCGAAGAAGTCCATCGTCGCGACGACCTCGCCGTCGATGATGATCGGGAAGCAGACACCCGACTTGACCCCGACCTGCTGGGCGACCGGGGCGCGCACGCAGTCGGTCATCTCGCCGATGTCGCGGGTGAAGAACAGGTCGCGCTGCGCCCAGGCCCGGCCGGACAGGCCGACGCCCTCAGCGAACGACGCCTGCAGCGTGACGCGGCGGAACTCCGGGCCGGCGTCGCCGGACTCGCGGTCGAACTTGAGGGTCCGGTCCGCCGGGTCGACCTTCCAGTACGACCCGTAGGCCCAGCCGAACTCGTTGCGCACGGTGTCGAGAGCCGTCTGTACGGCGGCCTCGACGTCCGTGGCCGCAGACAGCGTGGAGAGCACCTTGTTGACGGCGGTCGTGTCCGTCTCGGCCTCGACACGCAGGCGTTCGGTGCGGAGCCGGTCGGTGATGACCTCCCAGGTCGCCATCGCGCCGATGTAGTTGCCCTGCTCGTCGGTGATCGCACTGACGAGGAGGTCGAGGGTCTCGTCGCCCACCTTGATGTCGGCGCGGCGCGGCAGGTGCTCGGCGGTGGCGAGCAGGCCGCGTTGGTAGGAGGGGTTCTTGTGGAAGATGTCGAGGCTCGAGCCGACGACCTCGTCGGCGCGCACGGGCAGCACGTGCTCGAGGCCGCGCAGGGTCCGCAGCGAGGCCGGGTTCATGTAGCGGATGACGAAGTCCAGGTCCGCGAACATCATGTTCGTCGGGCTGTTCTCCATCATCGACAGTGCGAACGTCGATGCACCGCTGACCGACTCGGTCTTCTGCGGGCTGGTCTTCGACGCGGTCGTCTTCGACACCTTCTCGGCAGCCTTCTCGGCGGGATGCGTGCCGTTCACCGGCACGTCAAGGATCTCGGTCACGGGGTTCCTCCGGGGTTGTCGGGCGTGGTCGAGACGTCGACCGCGCGATCTGCGTCGAGGACGAGCAGGATGGCGTCGGCCAGCGGGAGGACCCCGCGGTCCTTGCACACGAGGTCCTGCACCTTCCTGGGCATGTTTGCTGGCGCCGGCTGGCCGTTCACGCCGGCGGTGTCGATCACGTCCCCGATGTCGTCGACGAGGAGACTGACCACCTCGCCGCGACTGCGGACGATCACGTTCATGGGGAGCTGGTCGCCCTCGCGGGGCGGCAGCCCGAGGCGGACCCGCAGGTCGACCGCGGTCACGATCTGGCCACGCAGGTTGATCAACCCGGTGACGGCCGCATCGGCGCGCGGTACGGGCGTCATCGGCTGGTGCCGCAACACCTCCTGGACCTCGTCGACGGCGACACCGAAGAACAGGTCAGCAACCCAGAAGGTGCAGTACTGCTCGGCGGTCCGCACCGTCGGGGTGACAGCGACGGCGCTCATGCGGGCACCCCCGACTGGGCCACGACGGCGGCCAGGTCGACCAGGTCGGTGACCCGGTCCTGGACGACGGCGCTGCCGGTCACGCCGTGACGGCGACCGACGTGGCTGGAGACGATCGCCACGTCGACGACGTCGAGCACCCGGTCGATCACGATGCCGACCGATCCGCCCGCGGCATCCGGCGTCTCGTGGACGACGACACTGATCTGCTCCTGGCGGTCGCTGGTGTCCGCCAGACCGATCGCGGTGGCGAGCCGGACCAGCGGCAGGATCCCGTCGCGGTACTGCACGACCTCGGTCACGCCGCTGCGTTCGATCCGGTCCTGGGCGAACTCCTCGAGGCGCGAGACCGCCGCCAGCGGCAACGCCGCCCGGCGTCCGTCGGACACCTCGAGCACCAGCAACGCCGTACGGTCGTCGGCCGCGACAGCGCGGCTGTCGGTCGTGTCGTGCTGCGCGACACCCACGCCGGCGGTGACCGCCGTACCGGGGACGTCGAGGATCAGGGCGACCCGTCCGTCGCCCATGATCGTGGCGCCGGCGTACATCGCGAGGCCCTTCAGCTGGCGGCCGATCGGCTTGACGACGATCTCCTGGGTGTCGAACACGGTCGAGACGCAGAGACCGAAGCGCACGTCGTCGGACTGGAGTACGACGACCGTGAGTGACTCGGCGTCGGGAACCGGGCCGCCGAGGATCCCGGCCAGCGGCACCAGGGGCAGCAGCTTGCCGCGGAGCCGGAGCACCGGGGCACCGGCGAGGTCCTCGACCTGGCGCCGCAGGTCGTCGCCCTCGATCCGGACCAGCTCGACCAGGTTGGCCTGCGGGATGGCGTACCGCTCCTCGCCCTCCCCGACGACCAGCGCGGGGATGATGGCCAGGGTCAGCGGGATCCGGACGCGTGTGGTGGTGCCGCGACCGATCTCGGACGTGACGTCGACGCTGCCGCCGATGCGCTCGATGTTGGTGCGGACGACGTCCATCCCGACGCCGCGACCGGAGATGTTGGAGACCGCGGCCGCGGTGGAGAAGCCGGGCCGGAAGATCAGGCCGAGCACCTCGCGGGCGTCCATCCGGGACAGCTGGTCCCGGGTGACGACACCACGCTCCAGGGCCACCGCGGCGATCCGCTCGGGGTCGATGCCCTTGCCGTCGTCGGTGATCTCCACGACCACCTGGCCGGACTCGTGATAGGCGCGCAGGCTCAGGGTGCCCTTGGCCGGCTTGCCGGCGGCGAGCCGGTCCTCGGGCCGTTCGATGCCGTGGTCGAGGGAGTTGCGGACCAGGTGCGTGAGCGGGTCCTTCACCGCCTCGAGCAGGCTGCGGTCCAGCTCGGTCTCGTGGCCGTCCATCACCAGCTCGACCTCACGGCCGAGCTGGTGGGACAGGTCACGGACGACGCGCGGCAGCTTCGACCAGACCTGGCCGATCGGCTGCATGCGGGTCTTCATCACCGATTCCTGCAGCTCGCTGGCCACGAGGTCGAGGCGCTGGCTGGCGCGGGCCAGCTCGATGTCCTCGGCTCCGCCGGCGCGTTGCAGGATCTGGTTGCGGGTCAGCACGAGCTCGCCGACCAGGTCGACGAGGTCGTCGAGCAGGTCGATGTCGACCCGCACCGATGCTTCGACAGCCGTACGGCGATCAATGCCGTCCCAGGCAGCCTCGGGCGCAGCCACCTCTTCGGAGACCGTTCCCTCCGGCGGAGCTGCGGTGGATGCCGCCGGGGACACGTCCGGCTCCACCACAGCTCCGCCGATCTCGGACACCTCGTCGACAGGGGAGAGTTCGTCGACTGCAGGTGTCTCACTGGAGGCCGTCGTTGGGAGGCCGGCCTCCAGCAGGCCTTCGATGACCGTCACCAGCGGCAGGACGTCGACCGCAGGGTCGGTGTCCTTGCCGGTGCGCTCAATGACGTCCAGGAGGGCGCGGACCGTGTCCACCATGGACAGCAACGCCTCGGTGATCGCCGGGGTCATCACGGCGTCGCCGTCGCGCAGCCGCGACAGCAGGGTCTCCCCCACGTGCGTCAGCTGCTCGAGGCGGTTGAACGCCAGGAAGCCGCTCGTGCCCTTGATCGTGTGGATCGTGCGGAAGATGCTCGAGAGCCGCTCCCGTGAATCGGGCTGCTGCTCGAGCTCGACCAGGTCGCGGTCGAGCTGATCGAGGTTCTCGTGAGACTCCACGAGGAACTCCGCAATGATCTCTGCGTCGTCGTCCATTGTCCCTCCCTTCACGCGGCCCATCGGCTGCGTGGGTGGGGGGATGAGGGGCGAAACGGGAGTTGGGACCTAGTCCCAGCAGGGGCGACCGGACGGTCAGCGGCGGGTGCGCAGCGCCTCGGTCAAGGAGGCAACGGCGGCTTCCGGCGGCGAAGCCGCCTCCGTGTTCGCGTCGGCCACCTCGGCCAGCAGCTCGGCGCGGTGGATCGCGACCGAGCGCGGCGCGTCGATGCCCAGGCGGATGACGTCGCCGCGGACCTCGAGCACGGTGACGGTCACCGCGTCGGGTGAGCCCGCCCCGATGACAACGCTTTCACCGACGCGACGAGAGAGAACCAGCACGGCTGTGAGGCTACCGGTTCAGGCGACGAGCGGTGCGGTGATCGAGAGGTCGTGGTCGTCGAGCACGACCTGGCTCGCGCGGCGGGTGACGGTGTTGATCACCAGCGGCGCGCGCAGGTTGACCGTGGTGTCGGCCAGCGTCGCGCCGGCACGGACGACGAGCAGCACGATCACGTCGCCGGCGTTGCCGGACGACAGGCCCAGCTCGCCCGCGACGTCGTCGGCGAGCTCCGGCGCATAGTCCGGGAAGAAGGGGGCCGGCGGGATGACCACGAACTGCAGGCCCTCGCTGTCGAGCGACCGGAAGCCGTGCAGCACCCCGTCGTCGTCCAGCTGCACGAGAGCGAAGCGGCCGTCGTCCGGGAAGCCCGGCATCGGGTGGACCAGCTCGATCACCGGGACGTCGCCCTCGGTCGCAGCCCTCTGTGTCATGGCGCCCATCATCGCAGGAAGTCGAGCAGGCTCGGCTGCATCACGCGCGACGTCGCGGCGAGGGAGGCCTGGTAGGCGACCTCCTGCAGCTTCAGGTCCACGGTGGTCGCGGCGAGGTCGGCGTTCTCGATCATGCTCAGCTGGTTCTCGAGCGACATCCCGGCATCGGACGCCGTCAGGTCGGCCTGCTCGATCCGCTGGAACCGGGCGCCGGCCGCCGTCCGCGCACTGGTGATCGTGTCGAGACGCGCGTTGAGGGTGTTGATCGACGCGCTGATGCCGGCCTGGTCGCCGGCGCGCAGGGCGGTCGACAACGCCTCGAGCTCGGCGAAGGCCGACGTCGCGCCGTCGCCGAAGACGTCGGGGCCGTTGGAGTCGACCTTCACCTGGACGCCGCTGGCGATCCGGCGGTTCACGTCGCCGACGGTGCCGACATAGGTGCCGGTGGCGTCGTACGCCACGGAGCCGGCGGTGACGCCACCGAAGACCGGGCTGTCGAGGTACGTCGTGTTGGCCTGCGAGAGCAGGCTCTGGCGCAGG
>NZ_JBMCZA010000213.1:15846-16540 GCF_048654705.1 Nocardioides sp. CPCC 206348 | reverse complement strand
GCACCCTGCAGGGCGAGATCGCGGGCGCGGCGGACCGTGGAGGTCGCCGAGTCCAGCGCGGTGTCGATCTGGGTGAGCCAGCCGATGCCGTCCTGGGCGTTGCGGGTGTACTGCGCCTGGTCGGCCATCGAGCTGCGCAGCCGCATCGCGGCCGTCGTACCCGTGGGGTTGTCGGAGGGGCGGTTGATGACCCGCCCGGTCGACAGCTGCTCCTGCACCTTCGCCAGCCGGCCGAGGCCCTGCTGGAGGTTGCTCAGCGAGCCCTCGGTCAGCATCCGCTGGGTCACGCGTCCGATGCTCATCGTCCCACCAGTCCGGTCCGGTTGATCAGGGTGTCGAGCACCTCGTCGAGGGTCGTCAGCAGACGGGCCGCTGCCTCGTAGGCGCGTTGCGCGGTCACCATGTTCACCGTCTCCTCGTCGAGGTTGACGCCGGCCTGTTGCTCCCAGGAGTTGTCGAGGGAGCCGGCCAGCGCGGTCTGGTTGGCGGTCTGTCGCTGCAGCGCCGCCACCTGGGTGCCGAAGCCGTTCACGAGCCGCTGGTAGGCGCCGGTGTTGTCGCCGGCGGTGCTGAGTGCGTCGGCGTTGTTGCCGTCGCGGCCGCCGCCGGTGATCGAGGACGCCGCCACCAGGGCGGGATCGGTGATCGCGACCTGCAGGCTGGCCGCACCGACGAGCGGGTCGTAGGAGAAGAA
>NZ_JBMCZA010000213.1:12591-15763 GCF_048654705.1 Nocardioides sp. CPCC 206348 | reverse complement strand
GTCGTGAGGATGTCGGTCACCGCGCCCAGCTCTCCGCCGGGCCCGGCCGCACCCGTCGGGAGCGTCGTGCTGCCCCAGTTGGCATCGACGCGGAACGTGATCGGGAGACCGTCCGCCGCGCCGGTCGGTGTGACCCCCGAGGCGACGACGAAGGTGCCTGCCTCGCGGCCCGACACGAGCGCCTCGCCACCGATGCTGACGTCGAACTGTCCGTCCGGTCGCACGGTGGTGACGGCGCCGCCGAGCTCGGCGAGCCGCAGCGCGAGCTGGTCGCGGCGATCGCGCAGGGTGCCGGCGTCCGTACCGTTCTGCTCCGTCACGAGGATGGCCTGGTTGAGCTCGGCGAGACCTGCGGCAGCGGTGTTGATCTCGCTGACGACGTTGTTGAGGTGGACCCGCTGGTCGGCCTCCTCGCCGGTGATGTTGCTGACCTGGATCCGCAGCGCCTGCGCCAGTGTCTCCGCACGGCCGAGCACCTGCTGGCGGGCGGCGTCGCCGCCGGGGTTCAGGGCCAGGTCCTGCCAGCCGTTGCGGAAGTCGAGCATCGCGGCGTACACGCCGTTGGGGCCGGGCTCGCCGATGCCCTCCTCGACGCGGGCCAGGACGGCCTGGCTGGACTCGAGGTAGGACAGGGCCGCGTGCTCGCGGCGGACCCGGGTGTCGAGCAGCGGGTCCACCAGGCGGCGTACCTCGCCGACGGCGACTCCCTCGCCGTGGCCGTCGTAGCGCGACCAGAGGGCCGGGGCTGCGCTGCTGATCGACTCGCCCACGACCCGGCGTCGTACGAAGCCGTCGGTCGAGGCGTTCGAGATGTTGTTGCCGGCGACGTCGAGCGCCACCTGGTTGTAGCGCAGGGCCGACAGCGCCGTGCTGATGGAACCGAAGGAGCCGACCATGTCACAGGCTCCTGTCCAGCAACCTGCTGCGTCGTGCCTCCACCACCGCGGTGCCGGTCGGGCTGTAGCTCTCCGTGCCGGTGCCGCCGATGGCGAGCAGTGTCTCGCGTGCCGACCGGTAGCCGGCGGTGATCAGTCCCCTGGCCTCCTCGGAGGTCTCCGAGATCTCGCGCGCCAGGTTGACCATCGTGTCGCGGTGGTCGAGCAGGATGCCGCGCCACGGGTCGTCACAGGCATCGGCGAGCGCGGCCAGTGCCGGGTTCGGGGACATGCCGACCGACGCGGCGGCCTCGTCGGCGGCGGTCGCCCGCAGCACCTCGGTGGCGCGGAGGTCCTCGAGGACCTCCTCGATCTCGCGGGTGACGTTGACCAGCCAGCGGGTGCGGCCGGTCGCCAGCACCATCCGCTCGATGTCGAGCTTGTAGGCCAGGGTCTCCAGCAGCTCACGCTCGCGCCACAGGACCTGCGACAACCTGTCCATGCCGATCATGTCGACCATTTCCCGAACCTTTCCGTCCGCCCCGAGATGCGGGTGCTGTTGATCCGTCCCATCGCCCATCGGGCCCGGAACCTGAGCGGTTGGACCGGCCGGGTCCTTGCGCGGCGTCACAAGTGACCAGACCCACCCGGGACCCCTGTCCTGTATTGCCCGGCCAATAGGCCACTCGGGACCGAAATTGCTGCGCCACGCCGTGCGCACCCCGGAATGTCGTCTACGTGAACGAGTACGACGGCACCGTCGCCAACGAGACGGACGAACTGATCACCAGCCACATGGCCCTGGTCGGCCACATCGTGCGCGAGACCATGGGCCGCGTGCCGTCGCACGTCAACCGCGACGACCTCACGTCCGCCGGTCTCACTGCCCTCGTCCTCGCCGGGCGGGCCTTCGACGCCGCCCGCGGCGTCCCCTTCGACCGCTACGCCGCCACCCGGATCCGCGGCGCCCTGCTCGACGAGCTCCGCTCGGTCGACTGGGCCTCGCGCTCGGTCCGCCGTCGCGCGCGCGACCTCACCGAGACCCGCAGCCGCCTGGCCGGCCTGCTCGGCCGTACGCCGACCGCCGCCGAGGTCGCGCAGTCCACCGGCATGACCGTCGACGAGGTCGCCGCCAACGACGAGGACGTCGCCCGGGCGCAGGTGCTGTCCCTCCAGGGCTCGACCACCACCCCGATCGAGGAGCTGTTGCCCACCCGCTCCCCCTCGCCGGAGGACCTGCTCGAGCACGCCGAGAAGCTGACCTACCTGCGCGAGGCGATCGCCGAGCTGCCTGATCGCCTTCGCGTCGTGGTGGAGGACTACTTCTTCGCCGAGCGCCCCATGGCCGACATCGCCGCCGAGCTCGGCGTCACCGACTCACGGATCTCGCAGATGCGCGCCGAAGCACTCACCCTGCTCCGCGACGCCCTGAACCACGCGCTCGAGCCCACCCTGGTGAAGACGCCCGGCAAGAACGGTGGTGTCGCCCAGCGGCGCCGCGAGTCCTACTTCGCCGCCGTCGCCTCGCGCCACGCCGAGAGCGGGCGCCGCGGGATCACCATCGCGCTCGACGCCGTGGGCTGAGAACCCGTGGGCTAGAGAAATAGTCCGCAAAATCCCTTGGCCCGGCCGCCGCTCGGCCGATCACCACCTCGAAGGGCGACCACGGACGGTCACCCGGAACATCTGACCTAATCCAGGAGGGAACCATCATGGGTCTTCGCATCAACCAGAACATCGAGGCGACCAACGCGTACCGCAACCTGTCGGTGACGCAGAGCCAGCTCTCGAAGTCGATGGAGAAGCTGTCGTCCGGCTTCCGTATCAACCGCGCTGCCGACGACGCCGCCGGCCTCGCCATCTCCGAGGGCCTGCGCTCGCAGGTCGGTGGCCTCAAGGTCGCCGTCCGCAACGCCCAGGACGGCGTCTCCGTCGCCCAGACGGCAGAAGGTGCGCTGACCGAGGTCCACTCCATGCTGCAGCGCATGAACGACCTCTCGGTGCAGTACAACAACGGCACCCAGAACACCGAGTCGCAGGCGGCCCTGCAGGCGGAGTTCGACGCCCTCCACACGGAGATCACCCGGATCAAGGACAACACCAAGTTCAACGGTGTCGACCTCTTCGGTGGCGCCGCGCTCACGTTCCAGGTCGGCTTCGACAACGCGGACACCATCGACATCTCCGCGACGGCGCTCGCGGACTTCGATGTCAGCGGTGCGGTCATCACGGACAGCAACACCGTCCAGACCGAGATCACGGCAATCTCGACGCAGCGTGCCGAGCTCGGTGCCATC
>NZ_JBMCZA010000213.1:11751-12581 GCF_048654705.1 Nocardioides sp. CPCC 206348 | reverse complement strand
CGCATGAACGACCTCTCGGTGCAGTACAACAACGGCACGCAGAACACCGACTCGCAGGCAGCCCTGCAGGGCGAGTTCGACGCGCTGAACACGGAGATCACCAGGATCAAGGACAACACCAAGTTCAACGGTGTCGACCTCTTCGGTGGCGCCGCGCTCACCTTCCAGGTCGGCTTCGACAACGCGGACACGATCGACATCGACGCCACCGCTCTCGCCGACTTCACCGCCGGCGCCGCTGTGGCTGCGATCGACATCACCGACAGCAACACCCTGCAGGCGGCCATCACCGAGGTCTCCACGCAGCGTGCCGAGCTCGGTGCCGTGCAGAACCGGTTCGAGCACACCATCAACAACGTGAACGTCGCGATCGAGAACCTCTCGGCTTCCGAGTCCCGGATCCGCGACACCGACATGGCGCAGGAAATGATGAGCCTCACCCGCTCGCAGATCCTGTCCCAGGCCGGCACGGCCATGCTCGCCCAGGCCAACTCGGCCCCCAACGGCGTGCTGCAGCTGCTCCGCGGCTGATCATCTGAACCGTCGGGAGCCCGCTCCTGACACACAGCACCAACCGCGTGCCGGTGGGGCCACCGGGCCCCACCGGCACGCGGGTTTTTCCACGAGATCGGAGGGATGACCATGGCAGCGACCAGCAGCATCGGCGGCCTCGCCAGCGGCCTGGACACCGCAAGCATCATCAGCCAGCTGATGGCACTCGAGGCGCTGCCGCAGACCAAGCTCAAGACGCAGGTCACCGCCGAGCAGAGCAAGGTCACCGCGCTGCAGAAGCTGAACACCGCGCTCCAGGCGCTGGGCACCTCCGCCGA
>NZ_JBMCZA010000213.1:11309-11639 GCF_048654705.1 Nocardioides sp. CPCC 206348 | reverse complement strand
GAGCCCGACCTCCAGATCGACACGGCCGGCGGAACGCTCGAGCAGCTCGCCGCCGCGATCAACGGTGCCGACGCGGGCGTCCGCGCGACGCTCGTGCGCACCGGCACCGCGGGTGGTGTCGACCAGTACCGGCTGCTCGTCGAGTCCTCGACCACCGGCGCCGACCAGGCCTTCGACCTGACCGATTCGACGGGCGCCGCCCTGCTGGGTGGCGCGACCGTCCGCGGAGGTCGCGACGCCAGCATCGACATCGGCGGCATCACGGCGACCTCGAGCACCAACACCTTCACCGACGTCGTACCCGGCGTCACCGTCACGCTCGCCCCGAAC
>NZ_JBMCZA010000213.1:9535-11232 GCF_048654705.1 Nocardioides sp. CPCC 206348 | reverse complement strand
AGCACCACCGCGAAGGGCGTCCTCGCCGGGGACAGCGCCCTGCGTCGCGTCGCAGGCGCCCTGCAGGAGGCGATGTATCCGGCCGACGGCACGTCGATGGCCAAGTACGGCATCCAGGTCGACCGCTACGGCAAGCTCACCTTCGACGCCGAGAAGTTCACCGCGTCGTACAAGGACGACCCGATCGCCGCCGCCGCTGCCTTCACCGGACCCACCGGATTCACGGCCCGGATCGAGGCGGTCACCAAGGCCGCGAGCGACAAGTACGACGGCTCGGTGACCACGGCGATCACCAGCCACGGCACGGCCATCAGTCGCCTCAACGAGAACATCTCCCGCTGGGACGACCGCCTCGAGCTGCGCCGCTCCTCCCTGGAGCGGCAGTACACCGCACTGGAGACCGCGCTCTCCCAGATGCAGGCCCAATCCAGCTGGCTCTCCAGCCAGCTGGCGTCACTGACCGCGTCAAGCGAGTGAGGAATCACCGATGAACGCCCTGACCGCCCATGCGGCCTACCAGTCCAACGCCGTCTCGACCGCGTCGCCCGCACGCCTGCTGGTGATGCTGCTGGAACGACTGGTCCTCGACATCGAACGTGGCCACGGCGCCCAGCAGCAGGGCGACTGGGAGAGCGCGCACAAGCACCTGGTGCATGCCCAGGACATCGTGCTGGAGCTGGAGTCGAGCCTGCAGGTCGACAAGATGAAGGGCGGCCCCGAGCTGGCTGCGCTCTACGCCTACCTGCGCAACCAGCTGGTGCTGGCGAACATCCGCCGCGACGCCGCGACGTCGACCGAGGCGCTCGGCCTCGCCCGCCAGCTGTGCGACACGTGGCGAGAAGCGGCGATGGCGGCGGCGATCCAGTGAGCACGCCACCGAACGGCCCGCGTCGCCCGGTCACCTGGCGCGAGGCGCTCGACCGCCTCGAGGCGCACGCCGACCACGCGGAGCGGATGCTCCAGGGTCGCCGCGCCCTCGACCAGGCTCCGTGGCAGCCGCCGACGGACCTCGGCCCGATCCCCGACGAGTTCCTGCCCCGCGCGCGGGTGTTGCTGGAACGCCAGCAGCGACTGATGTCGGCCATCCCGGCGATGCTCTCCGACACGCGTCAGCAGCAACGACTGACCGACCGGGTCAGCGACGCGACCGCCACCCGGTCCGTTCCTGTCTATCTCGACATCACGGCGTGAGCACGATCGGGGTGCCGAACGCGTCCTTGGCCTCGGCTTGGGCGTTCCGTACCAGCTGGTCGCGCATCTACTGACCGAGGCTGCCGTCACGTTGCCGATCACGTTGCCGATCACGTTGGTGGCGTCGATCGCCACCCGGGCGACAGCGGACGTCCGGTCAGGCGGCGCGAGAGCGGCGCACGGTCGCCACGATCCGGTCACCCAGCTGTTCCAGCGGGAGTACGTCGTCGGCGAGGCCGGCGCCCGCAACGGCACCGGGCATCCCCCACACGACCGAGCTCTCCTCGTCCTGGACGAGGATCCGGGCGCCCGCGGCTGCCAGCTGCCGGGCACCGGCAAGGCCGTCGTGCCCCATGCCGGTGAGGACCGTGGCGAGGGCGCCACCGCCGTAGACATCCAGTGCCGAACGGAACAGCACGTCGACCGCGGGGCGGCAGAAGTTCTCCTGGTCGCCCTGGTCGAGCACGGCACGCACCGGGCCGATCCGGCCGACGCGACCGAGTCGG
>NZ_JBMCZA010000213.1:7280-9488 GCF_048654705.1 Nocardioides sp. CPCC 206348 | reverse complement strand
CGCACCTCGTCACCGTCGGCGGCTTCGCGCACGGTGAGCGCAGACAGCTTGTCGAGGCGCTGGGCGAGCATCGTCGTGAACACGGGTGGCATGTGCTGCACCACCAGCACGGGCACACCGAGATCGGCGGGGAGGCGTGGCAGCAGGCGGGCGAGCGCGTCGGGCCCACCGGTCGAGCAGCCGATGAGCAGCGCGCTGACCGGCTGGGTGGCGTGCGGCTGGTGTTCCCGGCGAACGATGGGGCGCGAGGTGCCGGGCGTGAGCTTCCGCATCCCGGCCAGGGCGCGGATCCGTGGCACCAGCTGGTCGCGGATCGCAGCGATGCCGTCGGCGATCTGTCCGGTGTTGGAGGGCTTGGTGACATAGTCCGAGGCTCCGCGCGACAACGCATCCAGCGTCGCGGTCGCCCCGCGTTCGGTCAGCGTGGAGAACATGATCACCGGCAACCGGGCGTGCTTCTCACGGATCTGCGTCAGCGCGCCGAGGCCGTCCAGGTTCGGCATCTCGATGTCGAGGGTGACCACGTCGGGCTTGAGCTCGTCGACCATCCGCACGGCTTCCACGCCGTCCCGGGCCACGCCGGCGACCTCGATGTCCGGCGCCTGGCCGAGCGCGGTGGTGACCAGTCGTCGTACCAATGCCGAGTCGTCCACCACGAGCACCCTGATCTGAGTCACGGACCACTCATCGGCCCCACACCGGTGGGCATGAGGCCTCAGGAAGCGGCGATCACCGCCGATGGACGGGTCATGACCACGCCCTCCGCCTTCGCGTCTGTCTCCGCGCTCGTCCGGCGCGAGACGTCGATGGTGTACGACGAGGGCAAGGAGTACCTCGTCGAAGCACGCCTCGCTCCGCTCGCAGCCGCCAAGGGCCTCGACCTGGAGGCGTACGTCGCCAAGCTGGCCTTCGACACCGACGAGCGGCGCAAGGTGATCGACGCGCTCACCATCAACGAGACCAGCTGGTTCCGTGACCACACGCCCTACCAGGCCTTCACCGACGCGATGCTGCCCGACCTGCTGGAACGTCGTTCGACGACCCGGCGGTTGCGGATCTGGAGCGCTGCATGCTCGAGCGGCCAGGAGGCCTACTCCATCGCGATGCTGCTCGACCAGCACCTGCCCGCCGGGTGGGAGTACGAGATCGTCGCGACCGACATCGCGACCACGATGCTCGAGCGGGTGAAGGCCGGGCGCTACAGCCAGGTCGAGGTCAACCGCGGCCTGCCGGCCACCAGCCTGGTGCGCTACTTCTCCCGCGTCGGTCGCGAGTGGGAGATCGCGCCCCGGTTGCGGGAACGGGTCACCGTGCGCCACCTCAACCTCGCGGCGCCGTACGTCGGCCTCGGGACCTTCGACATGATCTGGCTCCGCAACGTGCTGATCTACTTCGACGCCCCCACCAAGCAGGACATCCTGCGCCGGATGCTGCCGATGCTGTCGCTCGACGGCTACCTGCTGCTCGGGTCCTCGGAGACCACGCTCGACCTCCCCGAGGACCTCGCCGCCGCGTGGCGACGCGAGCCGATCGGCCGGGTGCAGGCGCATCGACGCGCCGGCGCACCCGTCCCCACTGCTGCCCCGACCCCCGACCTGACCATGACAGGAGCCTGATCGTGCGCGCCATGATCATCGACGATTCCCGGGCGATGCGGAGCATCCTGCGCCGCATCGTGTCCGGCCTCGACTTCGAGACCTCCGAGGCCGAACACGGCCAGGACGCCCTCGACCAGCTGCGGTCCGGCCCCGTGCCCGACCTGTGCCTGGTCGACTGGAACATGCCCGTGATGGACGGCTACGCGTTCATCACCGAGGTGCGCGCCAACCCGGCGTGGCGCGACATCACCCTGATGATGGTGACGACCGAGAGCGAGCAGCGCCAGATCGTGCGCGCGCTGGCCGCCGGTGCGCACGAGTACGTCATCAAGCCCTTCACGCCCGACGCGATCGTCGAGAAGCTGGAGCTCCTCGGCCTGCTCCGCGAGGGCGTCACCGCGACCGACGGAGCACTGGCATGAACGTCCTGACCTTCTTCGACCCGTCGTCGGCCGACGTCGATGCGCCCGACATCGAGGACGTGCGCTCGGTGACCGAGGACATGTGGATGGCGCTCCTCGGCGAGGACGAGGCACTCGTCCCCCGGGCCGTCCCGCACGGCTCCCCCTTCGACGCCGCAGGAGTCTGGTCCGCGACGGTCTCCGTCAGC
>NZ_JBMCZA010000213.1:3836-7270 GCF_048654705.1 Nocardioides sp. CPCC 206348 | reverse complement strand
CGGGCCGTCCCGCCCGGCTCCCCCTTCGACGCCGCAGGGGTCTGGTCCGCGACGGTGTCGGTCAGTGGAGGCTGGCAGGGCGTGGTGACCCTGGAGCTCGACGAGCAGGTGGCCCGTCGGGTGACGGCCCGCATGCTGGCCATTCCCACGCCCGACGAGGTGCTCGACGTCGACGTCGCCGACGGCGTCGGGGAGCTGGTCAACATGGTCGGCGGGAGCATCAAGAGCCTGATGCCCGGCCCCAGCGCACTCTCGCTCCCGTCCGTCGCAGCCGGGCGGGCCGCCTTCGCCAGCGACGTCCGGGAGGT
Organism: Nocardioides sp. CPCC 206348; assembly: GCF_048654705.1. Classification (NCBI taxonomy): domain Bacteria; kingdom Bacillati; phylum Actinomycetota; class Actinomycetes; order Propionibacteriales; family Nocardioidaceae; genus Nocardioides; species Nocardioides sp. CPCC 206348. The sequence goes on along the minus strand of NZ_JBMCZA010000213.1, from coordinate 6,962 downwards.
CTGTCGCGTCGACGTCGCCTGGCGCGGCGCCCCGGTCCGCGTCTGTGTCCACGTCCCCCAGGGAGCATCCCGATGAAGATCCTGATCGCCGACGACAGCCGCGTGATGCGCCAGATCGTGATCCGCACCCTGCGCCAGGCCGGACACGGCGGCCACGACATCGTCGAGGCCGAGAACGGTCGCCAGGCACTGGAGATGGTGCAGACGGAGGCTCCCGACCTGGTGCTGTCGGACTGGAACATGCCCGAGATGAACGGCATCGACTGCCTCGACGCCCTGCGCGCGTCCGGGTCGACCGTCGCCTTCGGCTTCGTCACCTCCGAGGGGTCCGAGGAGATGCGCCAGCGCGCCGCCTCCGCCGGTGCTGCCTTCCTCATCGCCAAGCCGTTCACCCCGGAGGCGTTCGACGACGCCCTCCGCAGCGTCATCTGAGGAGCCGACGTGGTCGTCCACCTGCCCCAGCCCAAGCAACTGAAGGACCTGCTCGTCGAGCTGCTCGGCCGCGACGTCACCCTGAGTCCGGCGACGCCCTTCGCGCCGGCGCCGGACACCGCGGCCTCCGTCGCTGTGTACGTCGACGACCAGCTCCGGATCAGCGCCCTGATCCTGTGCGACCTGGCCTTCTCCGCCCATGCCGGCGCGGCGATCGGGTTGATCCCCGTCGGTGGCGCACAGGCCGCGATCGACGACGGCAAGATCACCGACACGATCACCGAGAACCTCTACGAGGTGCTCAACATCGCGGCGTCGATGTTCAACGTCGCGGGCGCCGATCACCTGCGCCTGCACGCCCTGCACCCGGCCGGCCCCCCGCTCGACCCGCAGCTGCGGATCAGCGCGCTGACCCTGGGTCGCCGCGAGGACCTCACGATCGACATCGCCGGCTACGGCGCGGGGGCCGTGTCCGTCGTACTCCTCTGAGCCTCCGACCTGAGGGCTGATCGAACGGTCGGGATAGTCGGGATCAAGTCCCAGCGCTCGGAACTCAGGTCGTTCAACGCTCAACCGATGAACCCCGTGAGCACGGACTGCTCACGCCCCGCCGAAGGACCGGCACCGACCGCTTCACCACTGCTGACCTGTTCCATCCGTCAGGAGAGGTGCCTCTCGAGGAGAACCTCGTGTCCTTCGCAGCCACCGATGCCGTCGGCTTCGTGTTGCACTCGGCGATCAACGGCCTGTCCACGCGCCAGCAGGTGATCGCCGACAACATCGCGAACGTCGACACCCCCGGGTTCCGGGCCCGCGCCGCCGACTTCGAGTCGGCGCTGTCGCGTGCCATCGAGACCGGCAAGGCCACCTCGTCACAGGGAGTCGGTGTCACGGTGTCCGCCACCGACACACCGGTCGGCGCCAACGACAACAACGTCGACCTCCGCAAGGAGTCGATCGCGGCCATCCAGACGCAGTACGAGTACGAGGTCATGGGCCGCGCGATCAGCGACCGCCACACGCGCCTCTCGCTGATGTCGGGCGGCAACGGCTGATGGGCGCCTTCGACACCCTGCGCATCGCGAACACCTCGCTCGGTGCCCACCAGGTCTGGCTCGACGCGCTCGCCGGCAACATCGCGAACGCCAACACCGTCAAGGGCACCGACGACGACGCGTTCCAGGCCAGGTACGTCGTCATGGACCCGCGCGCTGACGGCGGCGTGGACGTCGAGGGCTTCGCCCAGTCCAGCGCCGAGGGCCGCCTGGTCCACAACCCGACGCACCCGCTCGCCGACGAGGAGGGTTACGTCCGGATGCCCGACATGGACATGGCCTCGCAGATGAGCCAGCTGGTCATGGCGCAGCGCGGCTACCAGGCCTCCGTACAGGTCACGAAGTCCGCGCAGGACACCTACACCGCAGCCCTGCAGATCGGCCGGTGACGACGATGAGCATCTCCCCGATCAGCTTCCCGCAGATCCCGAACCTGCCCGGCGTCGACGGCATGACGCCGATCGCGAACGCCGCACCGACCGCCGGCACTGCCGGTGTCGCGGGCCCGACGGGCCCCTCGGGCACCGAGTTCGGCTCGATGGTCCTCGACGGACTGGACAAGCTCGAGGGCCTGACCGACAAGGCCGACAACCTCGCCGTCCAGGCCGCGACCGGGAAGCTCGAGAACATCCACGACTACACGATCGCCGCCAGCGAGGCGTCGGTCGCGAGCCAGATGACGGTTGCGCTCCGCAACAAGGCCGTCGAGGCGTTCAACGAGATCATGCGGATGCAGGTCTGAGGACGTCATCATGCAGCAGAGACTGAACCGCTTCCTGTCGCGTGGCTCCGACGCCTTCGCGTCCTTCACGGCCGGCCAGAAGGCCGTCGCACTCGTCGGCACGGCCGCTCTCCTGATCGCCGCCTTCATGGTGTTCCGCTGGGTGTCGGCGCCGAGCTACTCGCCGCTCTACTCGAACCTGTCGGGCGAGGACGCCAGCGCGGTCATCGAGGAGCTCGACGCGTCGGGCATCCCGTACGAGATCTCCGGCGGCGGCGGCACCATCTCGGTGCCCCGCGCGGACGTCTACAGCACCCGGATCACGCTGTCCGGCAAGGGCCTTCCGACCAGCACCGACGCGGGCTACAGCCTGCTCGACGGCCAGAGCCTCTCGACCTCGGAGTCCCAGGAGCAGACCAACTTCAAGCGCGCGATGGAGGGCGAGCTCAGCAAGACGATCGAGGCCATCGACGGCGTCGACACCGCGGTGGTCCACCTGGCGCTGCCCGAGAAGCAGGTCTTCAGCGACGAGCAGGACCCGGCCACCGCGTCGGTCCTGATCGACACCGCTGCCGGCATCACGCTCGACGACGAGCAGGTCCAGGCCGTCGTCCACCTCGTCGCGTCCAGCATCGACGGCCTCGACCCGAAGAAGGTCACCGTCGCGGACTCGACCGGCAAGGTCCTCACCAGCGAAGGCACCGAGGCCGGTTCCGGGGCTGCCTCGTCCCGCACCAAGCAGGTGCAGGCCTTCCAGAAGTCCCTGCAGGGTGAGATCCAGGCCGTGCTCGACCGGGTCGTCGGCGTCGGCAACTCCAAGACCGCCGTCACCGCCGACCTCGACTTCGACAAGTCCGTCACCGATTCGCTGAAGTACGACGTCACCGACGGCGCCCCGGCGCTGTCGGAGTCGAAGAG
>NZ_JBMCZA010000213.1:3514-3771 GCF_048654705.1 Nocardioides sp. CPCC 206348 | reverse complement strand
CCGACGGGGACTCGTCGTACAAGAACGGCAGCGAGACGCGGGACAACGCCGTCGACAAGACCGTCGAGCACCGCGAGACGGCACCCGGCTCGGTCAACAGCCTGCACGTCGCCGTGGTCCTCGACGCCACCGCCGCCGCGGCCATCCAGCCCGAGGTCATCAAGGACCTGATCAGCAGCGCGATCGGCATCAAGGCGACCCGCGGCGACACGATCGAGGTCTCCGCACTGCCGTTCGACCGCAGCGCCGACGAGGCC
>NZ_JBMCZA010000213.1:1567-3458 GCF_048654705.1 Nocardioides sp. CPCC 206348 | reverse complement strand
GGTGGCATCGCGCTGATGGTGCTGCTGGCCTGGTTCCAGGCACGGCGCCGGGCCCGCGCACGCGAGGACGCGACGTCGTACGTCGTCGAACAGCTCAAGCTCGACGCCGCCAGCCGGATGCCGCAGATCGACAGCCCGGCCGTCGCCGTGCTCGAGGCAGCGGAGGCCACCGAGGAGGACAGCTTGCGTGAGGACCTGATCGCGCTCGTCGAGAAGCAGCCCGAGGACGTCGCGTCGCTGCTCCGTGGCTGGCTCGTGGAGCCGCGGTCATGACCGCGATGCTCACCAGCGGCAGTGCCGTGACCGGACTGGGCGTCCGCAAGGCCGCCATCCTGCTCATCCAGATGGGCAAGGACCGCGCCGCACAGGTGATGTCGCACCTCAGCGACGCCGAGGTCGAGGGCATCTCCGCCGAGATCGCGCGCCTGGACTCGGTGTCGGCCTCGGAGACCGGACTCGTGCTGTCGGAGTTCCACGACCTCGCGACCGCGCACGCCCACATCACGCAGGGCGGGTTCAACTTCGCCCAGCAGCTGCTGGAGCAGTCGCTCGGTCCGGAGCGGGCCAAGGAGATCATGGAGCGGCTGCACGCCGCCGCCGTCCAGATGCCGTTCCAGTTCCTGCACCGTGCGGATCCCGCCCAGCTGCGGGGATTCATCGCCGACGAGCACCCCCAGGTCATCGCGCTGGTGCTCGCCTACATGGCCGCCGACAAGGCGTCCCTGCTGCTCAGCGGACTGCCCGCCCACCAGCAGGCCGTGGTGGCCCACCGGATCGCCGTCATGGACCGCACCTCGCCCGAGATAGTCCGCACCGTCGAGACCATCCTGGAGCGCAAGCTCTCCTCGATGCTGCAGCCCGCCGAGGTCTCGCGGGTCGGTGGCGTGGACCCCCTCGTCAACATCATCAATCGCTCCGACCGGCCCACCGAGCGCCAGATCGTCGAAGGCCTCGAGGGCCTGGACGCGGCGCTGGCGGACGAGGTCAAGAGCCGGATGTTCATGTTCGAGGACATCGTCGGACTCGACGACCGCTCGGTGCAGCAGGTGCTGCGCCAGGTCGACACCGCCGAGCTCGCCCTCGCCCTCAAGGGCGTCAGCGAGTCGGTCCGGGCCAAGATCACCAGCAACCTTTCCGAGCGCGCCGCCGAGAACCTCCTCGACGAGGTCGAGATGCTCGGCGCCGTACGCCTGGCCCAGGTCGAGGAGGCCCAGCAGGGCGTCATCCGGACCATCCGCCAGCTCGAGGAGCAGGGCCAGATCATGGTCCGGCGCGGGAACGACGATGAGTTCGTCGTCTGAGGCCAGTGCTCTGCGAGCTCGCTCGCAGAGCGGGTCGGCCGAAGAGGTTGAGGGCGCGTCCGGCCGAGGAACGAGGCCGGAACCGCGCGTCTCGAAACCTGATCTCGTCCGGCCGGAGCTGCCCGAGCTCCGCGTCGGGCGCTGGACCCGCCTGGGCGGACAGAGCGTGCTCGGCGACTCCATCACCGAGTCGCTGCTGGACGGGATCGCTGCCGAGGCGCGTGATGCCGCGCAGGCGCAGGGGTACGCCGTCGGGTGGGCCGCCGGACGACGGGCAGCTGCCGAGCAGGCGACTGCGGCCGAGCTGGCCCGTGCTGCCCGTGCGGCCGAGGACGAGGCTCGTCGAGCCGACGAGCACCGGGCCGCCGTCGAGGCACTGGCCCGGGCCGCCGAGCAGGTCAGGGGGCTGCTCGGCGACCTGGCCAGCGCCGTCGAGTCCCAGGCCACCGGCCTGGCGCTCGCGCTGACCGCCGAGATCGTCGGCATCCGGGTCGACGCCATGGCCCCGGCCGACGTGGTCGCCCGCGTGCTGCAGGTACTGCCCGCAGCACCCGTCGGCCGCGTGCGCCTGCACCCCTCCCTGGTCTCCG
>NZ_JBMCZA010000213.1:299-1489 GCF_048654705.1 Nocardioides sp. CPCC 206348 | reverse complement strand
GAGGCCCTGGGCCGGGTCCGCGAGGTGCTGTCATGACGCGCGAGTTGGGGTTTGTCACCCCCGAGTTGGGGCTTGTCACCCCCGAGTTGGGGCTTGTCGACCGCGCTCGTGCGGCTGCCCGCCCGCTGCACCTGGGCACCGTCGCCGAGCTGGTCGGCCTCCACCTCGAAGTCCGGGGCCTGGGTACGGCGGCCGCTGGCGACCTGCTCGAGGTTCGCGCGGCTGCCGGGCCGCTGCTCGTGGAGGTCGTCGCCCTCCGCAACGGCGCGGCCATCTGCCTGCCCCTCGGTCCGACGACCGGGGTCCGCGTCGGCGACCTGGTCCGCTCCACCGGCGGTCCGCTGCAGATCCGGGTCGGCGACGCCCTGCGTGGCCGCGTGCTCGACGGACTCGGCCGACCCGTGGACGACGGCCCGCCGCTGGACCTCGTGTCGGGCCTCGAACTCGTCTCGACCGAGCACACCACCCCGAGCGCCCTGTCCCGGCCGCGCATCACCGAGCCGCTCGGCCTCGGCGTCCGCGCGATGGACGCACTCGTTCCCGTCGGTCGCGGCCAGCGCCTCGGCATCATGGCCGGCTCCGGTGTCGGCAAGTCGTCGTTGCTGTCGATGATCGCCCGCGGTACGGATGCCTCGGTCAACGTGATCGCCCTCGTGGGCGAGCGTGGGCGCGAGGTCCGGGAGTTCATCGAGGCCGACCTCGGCCCGGAGGGCCTCGCCCGTTCGATCGTCGTGGTCGCCACCTCGGACGCACCCGCCGTCGAGCGCCTGCGCGCTGCCTTCACCGCCACCCGGATCGCCGAATGGTTCCGCGACTCCGGCCGCGACGTCCTGCTGATGATGGACTCGCTCACCCGCGTCGCCATGGCGCAGCGCGAGATCGGCCTCTCCGCCGGCGAGCCGCCCGCCACCCGCGGCTACCCGCCCAGCGTCTTCGGCCTGCTGCCCCGCCTCCTCGAGCGCGCCGGCACCGCCAGCAACGGCTCGATCACCGGTCTCTACACGGTTCTCGTCGAGGGCGACGACCTCCAGGACCCGATCGGCGACACCGCCCGCTCCATCCTCGACGGCCACGTGGTGCTGTCCCGCGAGCTCGCGACGTCCGGGCACTTCCCCGCCATCGACGTCCTCGAATCGATCTCGCGGGTGCACCGCGCCGTCACCACCCCCGAGCAGCAGGCCGCTGCTGGC
>NZ_JBMCZA010000213.1:0-289 GCF_048654705.1 Nocardioides sp. CPCC 206348 | reverse complement strand
CCATCGACGTCCTCGAATCGATCTCGCGGGTGCACCGCACCGTCACCACCCCCGAGCAGCAGGCCGCGGCTGGTCTGTTGCGCCGGATGATGGCCGCGCACCGCGGGGTCAAGGAGCTCGTCGAGATCGGCGCGTACGTCGGCGGGGCCGACCCGTACGCCGACGCGGCCCTCGACCGGCTGCCGCGGATCGAGGAGTTCCTGCGCCAGGACATGGATGACGTCACGCCGACCGCCGAGACCTGGTCCCGGCTCAGCGCACTGGTGGCCTCGTGAGCACCCGCCGCCCG
>NZ_JBMCZA010000212.1:95845-96175 GCF_048654705.1 Nocardioides sp. CPCC 206348 | reverse complement strand
TGCGTGGAGGGCGCCGTCTTCGAGCTCGGCCAGGAGGTGCTCGCCTCCGGGGTGCCGACCCTGCAGCGGTACGGCGTCTCCGACGACGACGCGTTCGCGGTCGGGCTCACCTGCGGCGGCATCCTCGACGTGTACGTCGAACGCGTGGACCAGCAGTCATTCCCGGACCTGGACGCGCTTGCCGACGACATCGACACCGGCCGACCCGTCGCGCTGGTCGCCGTCATCGAACACCCGGACCCGTCGTACGTCGGTCGCCGGGCGGTCCTGCGCGACGCCGGACTGGTGGGCTCCCTCGGCAGTCGCCGGATCGACGATGCGGTCCGTGAC
>NZ_JBMCZA010000212.1:95722-95815 GCF_048654705.1 Nocardioides sp. CPCC 206348 | reverse complement strand
CGAGCGGCACGCTCGCCTATGGTCCCGACGGAGAGCGCCGGGGCGAAGGGATGCGGGTGTTCGTGTGGGCGTTCGCCCCGAAGCCACGGATGC
>NZ_JBMCZA010000212.1:92743-95712 GCF_048654705.1 Nocardioides sp. CPCC 206348 | reverse complement strand
GGATGGGCGGGTTCCTCGGCTACCACGTGACCGTGTGCGATGCCCGGCCCGTGTTCGCGACCAACAGCCGGTTCCCCGGCGCCGACGAGGTCGTGGTGGCCTGGCCCCACAAGTACCTGCGGGCCGAGCAGGAGGCCGCCCGGGTCGACGCCCAGACGATCATCTGCGTGCTGACCCACGACCCCAAGTTCGACGTACCGCTGCTGGAGGTGGCGCTGCGCCTGCCCGCCGTCGGCTACGTCGGGGCGATGGGATCCCGACGGACCCATGAGGACCGCCTGGTCCGGCTGCGGGAGGCCGGAGTGACCGAGGCAGAGCTCGAGCGGCTGCACTCACCGATCGGCCTCGACCTCGGCGCCCGCACTCCCGAGGAGACTGCGATCAGCATCGCTGCCGAGATCGTCGCCGGGCGCTGGGGCGGGTCGGGCGAGCCGCTGAGCGGCACGGAGAGCCGGATCCACCACGGCTCCTCCGGAGCCACCGCCTGAGGAGCGACGGGAATCCGCGCGCCGACACTTGCTCCCCGGGTAGGAGTCGAACCTACGACGCTAGTCCTGATTCAAAGTCAGGCGGGCCCTACCGGCAGACCAACCGGGGATTGCGCTCCAAAGCCTAGAGCGCGTGCGTCGTACCTGACGAAGCGGTTGCTCCCTGCGAGCAGGGAGGACCGTCTCGTCAGGTACGACGGCGGTCCGGCTCAGGCGTTCGGCGCCAGGCAGAGCAGGGTGTTGCGCTTCTTGTAGTCGAGCGGCTGGGCGCCGTTGGCGCAGGCCGTGCCGGACTTGCCGACGCTGGTGACCAGCGCGACGTCCGCGTCGCCCTTGTTCGCCGCGCACTCGACCTTCGTGCTCTCGGTGGCGGTGAGGCGGAAGCAGTCGCCCTTGGCGGCGTTCAGCCCGAGGCACAGCTCGGCGACGTTGCCCGAGTCCGCCTTGCCGACCGAGATCGACAGGGTGTCCTCGCTCGGGTCGCACTCGCCCTTGTTGCCGGTGACCTTGAAGGTCGCGTCGGCGTCGCCGCAGTCCTTGTCGTCGGTCTTCGCGTTGACGGTGCCCGTGACGGTGATGCACTCCCCGACCTTGGGGGCCTGCGCTTCGGCGACCTTCTCCGAGCCCTTGCTGAAGATGAATGACGCGACGACAGCGATCACGATCGCGACGCCGATGCCGCCGAGTTTGACGATCAGGCTCTTGCCCATGGGGGATCCCTCCGAGTGTGAAAAGGGTGGTCCCGAGCCCCCCTCAGTGAATTCTCAGCCTCACCCTAAGGGCAGCATGACCAAAGCACGTCAGCGCAGCAGGTCGCGCCCGATCACCATCCGTTGAATCTGGTTCGTGCCCTCGAAGATCTGGGTCACCTTCGCGTCCCGGAACATCCGCTCCACGGGGTACTCCCGTGTGAAGCCGTTGCCGCCCAGCACCTGCACGGCGTCGGTCGTCACGCGCATCGCGGCGTCGGATGCGGTGAGCTTGGCGATCGACGCCTGGCGCGAGTACGGCCGTCCGGCGTCCTTCAGTCGCGCAGCGTGGAGGTACGCCGCCCGCGACCGTTCCACGTCGGCGGCCATGTCGGCCAGCAGGAACTGCAGGCCCTGGAACTCGCCGATCTTCTGGCCGAACTGCTCCCGCTCGCGCGCGTACGCGACGGCGTGGGCCAGCGCCCCCTGGGCGATGCCGGTCGCGACGGCGGCGATGCCGAGGCGCCCGGCGTCGAGGGCCGACAGGGCGACCCGCATGCCGGCACCCTCCTCGCCGATCAGCTGGGCAGCCGGCACCCGGGCGTCATCGAAGAGCACCTGCGTGGTGACGTCGCAGTGCAGGCCCATCTTCTTCTCGGGGGCACCGAAGGTCATCCCGGCCGTCCCGTCGGGCACCACGAACGCCGTCAGCCCGCGCTTCGGGTCCTCGGACGTGCGGGCGAACAGCACGTAGTAGTCGGCGCAGGACCCGTTGGAGATCCACTGCTTGGTGCCCTTGATGACGTAGTCGTCGCCGTCGCGGCGAGCGGACGTCCGGATGCCGCTGACGTCGGACCCGGCCTGGGGCTCGGACAGGCCGTAGGCGCCGAGCCACTCGCCCGACAGCATCCGGGGCAGCCAGGCCTCCCGCACCTCGGCCGAGCCGTTGGCCTCGACCACGCTGGCGGTGAGGCTGTGGACGCTGGTGCCGACCCCGACGCTCGGCCACACCGTGGCGATCTCCTCGACGACCTGGAGGTACACCTCGTACGGCTGGTTCCCTCCGCCGTACTCCTCGGGGAACGGCAGGCTCAACAACCCGGAGCGTCCGAGCAACCGGTAGGCGGCCTCGGGGAACTCGGCCCGTTCCTCGGCCTCGGCGACCTGCGGTGCGAGCTCCTTCGTGGCGATCTCACGGGTGAGCGCCAGCAGCTCCTCTGCTTCCTCGCTCGGCAACAGTCGGTCGACGGTGGTTCCCATGGGTCTCACACTAGAACCGGGTCAGTAGGTCAGCTCGACCCAGTCCTCGACGTCGTACCGGCCATTGGTCTGCAGCGTCACCGACTGGATGCCGACGGGGCGTCCTTCGCGGTAGGTGATCAGCGCGACGCCGGCAGCCCGGCGGAGCTTGCTGCCGATGGCGATCGCATAGGCGGCGCCGCCGGTGGTGCCAGCGGTGTAGGTGTAGCCGATCTCGCCGTTCTCGCCCGTGATCGCGGTGGGACCGTCCTGGACGTGGGTGTGGCCCCCGATGACCAGGTCCACGCAGCCCCGGGCGAGTGCGTCGTCACCGAAGTCGGCGTCGTGGACGAGGATCGTGTTGACCCGTTCGCCGCGTTCGTCGGCGTCGCACGCCTCGTCGGTGAGCCGCTCGGCCACCTCGGACGACGTCAGGCCCGTCTCGTCGCGCCAGTTGCCGAGCCCGCTGGAACGCGGGTCGTCGACGCCGAGCAGCCGCGCGTTGCCCGGTCCCTCGATCGGCGCGCCGTCGAAGTAGGTCCAGCCGAGGTCC
>NZ_JBMCZA010000212.1:90593-92660 GCF_048654705.1 Nocardioides sp. CPCC 206348 | reverse complement strand
GTCGACGTGTCGTCGCCGGCGTTGAAGACGTTCGTGGCTCCTCCGGCCTTCGCGATGGCGCGGGCCACCTCGTCCATGCCGACGTTGTCGTGCCGGTCGGAGACCATCAGGACGACGGTCTCGTCGGCCTCCGGTTCGCGCAGGTCGAGGTCGGCGGCGTCGTCGGCGGCCTTCGAGTAGAACGCCAGCCCCTGCTGGTAGCTGCTGACCGCGCTGGCGATCAGACGCCTGGTCTGGCCGGTGGACGCGTCGCCCAGGACCAGGACGTCACGTGCCTCCTCCGGAAGCGGTACGGCGGACCCGACGAAGTCCTGCAACGAGGTCCAGTGCTCGACGGGCGGATCCTGCCGACCCCAGCCCGTGGGTACGGCGACCGCGGCGACCACGCCCACCAGGACGGTCGCGCCGATGGCGCCCTTGCGTGTGGGCAGGCTGCTCACCAGCCCCCGCCGTCGCTCCGCCCCGATCGCCGCCCACACCAGCAGCGGGACGGCTCCGAGGGCCGCGCCCTGCACGAGCGCGGCGAGCGCCATCGAGCTGACGGCTCGCTCGACCACGGCAACCTGGCCCTCGGGCTGTGACGCGATCGCGGCGTAGCGCGCGGTGAGCTCCGGCAGGGATGCGGTGTCGCTCTTGCCGAGCTGGACCTCCACCCCGATGTTCGAGGGCGACGGTGCCCGCAGGTCCGGCAACAACGGGCCGGTCCGGAGCACGACCTCGCCCGAGAAGTCCGGACTGACCCGCGCCTCGTGGCTGGCCAGGTCGACCTCGCGCTCGCTGCTGACGAAGATCATCGCCGCGATGCACGTCGACAGGACGACCCAGATCCCGACGTACGCCAGGATCTTGAGCGCCCTCAGCGGGGAGATCGGAGGAATCGTTACCTCCGGGTCCGGGCCTCCGCGACGGCGTAGAGCGCGACCGACGCGGCCACCCCGGCGTTGAGCGACTCGAGGACACCCGCCATCGGGATCGAGAGCAGGCGGTCACAGTTCTCCGCCACCAGGCGGGCCAGGCCGTCGCCCTCGGAGCCGATGACGAGCACCAGCGGACCCTTGACGAGGTCGGCGTCGGCGACGAGCTCCGGCAGGCTCAGGTCACCGTCGGCAGCGAGGCCGATCACGAAGCACCCGGCGTCCTGGTAGGCCTTGATCTGGCGGTTCAGGTTCACCGTCTGCGCCACGGGGCAGCGGGCGGCGGCACCGGCCGAGGTCTTCCAGGCCGACGCGGTCATCGACGCGGCGCGGCGCTCGGGGATCACGACGCCGTGGGCGCCGAATCCGGCAGCGCTGCGGACGATCGCACCGAGGTTGCGCGGGTCGGTGATCGAGTCGAGCATCACGATGAGCGGCGCCTCGGCGGCTTCGGCGGCCGCCTCGAGCAGGTCGTTCGGGTCGGCGTACTCGTAGGGAGGGATGCGCGCGGCGATGCCCTGGTGGACAGCCTTGTCGGTGAGCTTGTCGAGCTCGGTGCGGCTGACCTCCATGAGGCCGACGCCCATCTCCGCAGCGAGGCGGAAGACCTCGCGCAGGCGGGTGTCGCGCTCGGTGTTGTCGGCGACGTAGACCGAGGTGATCGGGACCTTCTCGCGCAGGGCCTCGAGCACCGAGTTGCGTCCGGCGATCCACTCGGCGTCGCTGGTCTTGCGGCCGCCGCTGCCGGCTCCGGCGCGCTTGGCCTGGCGCTTCTTGTACTCCTCGGCCTTGTGCGTCTTGTGGTACGGGCGGTCGGCCGCCTTCGGCGTCGGGCCCTTGCCCTCGAGGCCGCGGCGCACCTGGCCACCGGAACCGGCCTGCGGCCTCTTGCTCGACTTGCGGATCGCGCCCTTGCGGCTCGAATTCCCAGCCATGTCAGTTCACCGTCCAGGTAGGTCCATCAGGGGTGTCGGTGACTTCGATGCCAGCCGACTTGATTCGGTCGCGGATCGCATCCGCGCGTGCCCAGTCCTTGTCGGCGCGGGCCTGCGTGCGCTCGTCGAGGAGTCCGGCGACGAGGACGTCGACCGCAGCGGTCAACCTCTCCTCGGTGTCCGTGCTCGCGCCGCTCGCCGACCACACCGGGTCGCCC
>NZ_JBMCZA010000212.1:77777-90514 GCF_048654705.1 Nocardioides sp. CPCC 206348 | reverse complement strand
CGTCGAACAGGGCGCCCACGGCGGCGGGCGTGCCCAGGTCGTCGTCCATCGCCGTCACGAACTCGGCGCACGGGGTGCCGAGCGGGACGTCCTCGCCCAGCGCCGCGGCGGCGCGCTCGAGGAACGACTCGATGCGTCGATAGCCGGCAGCCGCCTCCTCGAGGGCCTCGAAGGAGAACTCAACGTGGGAGCGGTAGTGCGCCGCCGCCATGTAGAAGCGCAGCTCGACACCGCGCACGCGCTGCAGGACCGACGGGATGCTGAGGGTGTTGCCGAGCGACTTGCTCATCTTCTCGCCAGCAGTGGTGATCCACGCGTTGTGCATCCAGTACGACGCGAAGGAGCCGCCGGCCGCACGCGACTGGGCCTGCTCGTTCTCGTGGTGCGGGAAGCGCAGGTCGACACCGCCACCGTGGATGTCGAACGCGGGACCGAGGTACTTGCCCGCCATCGCGGAGCACTCGATGTGCCAGCCCGGCCGGCCGCGGCCCCACGGGCTCGGCCACGACGCCGTCTCCGGCTCGGACTCCTTGCGGCCCTTCCAGAGCGCGAAGTCCCGCGGGTCACGCTTGCCACGCGGGTCCGCGTCGGCCGCGGGCTCCATGTCGTCGATGCCCTGGTGGGTCAGCTCGCCGTACGACGACCAGGACCGCACGTCGAAATAGACGTCGCCGGCTGCGGCTGAATCGCTGGGCGCCGGGTAGGCGTGGCCGCGCGCGATCAGTTCCTCGATCAGCACGATGATCTCGGGGACGTGTGCCGTGGCGGCCGGCTCGTACGTAGGCGGAGCGACGTTGAGCGCGGCGTACGCCTTGTCCAGCTCGATCTTCATCGCGTAGGCGAGGTTGTACCAGGGACGACCCTGCTCGGCGGACTTGGCGAGGATCTTGTCGTCGATGTCGGTGATGTTGCGGATGAACGTGACGTCGTACCCGCGAAAACGCAGCCAGCGCTGGAGCACGTCGAAGTTCACGCCCGACCGGACGTGCCCGACGTGGGGCTCGCTCTGGACCGTCAGACCACACACGTACAGACTCGCCTTGCCCGCCTCGAGGGGCACGAAGTCACGCACTTCGCGAGTCGCAGTGTCATAGAGCCGGATGGTCACCGGGCAAGTCTAGGGAAGTCGGGGGATCTGCGACGCATCGTCGGCGGACGCGCCGCTCAGGCGGAGTAGCCTCCGTCGACGTCCAGCTTCTGGCCGGTGATGAACCCGGCGCGGGACGAGGCGAGGAAGCACACGGCTTCGGCGATGTCGGCCGCCGACCCGAAGGTCCGCAGGGGGATGTTGCCGCGGGTGACCTCGAGCGCCCGCTCGTCGAGCTCGCCGGAGGAGATGAGCCGCTCGGCCATCCCGTCGTTCAGCATGCCGGGACCGACGGCGTTGACCCGGACGCCGTACCGCCCCTCCTCGACGGCGAGTCCGCGCACCATCGCCTCGACGGCCGCCTTGGGCGCGGACGAGAGGCCGTCGCGGACCGGGAAGCGCGAGGTCGCGGCCGTCGTGACGGCCGTCAGCGAACCGCGGGACTCCCGCAGGAACGGGAGTGCGGCGTGCGCCACCGCGAAGAAGCCCGCGGCGTCGACGAGCAGCTGGTCCCCCATGGCCGACGGCGCGACCCGGGAGAGGTGGACCATCGGCACGTGCGGCCCGGCGGCGTGGACGACGGTGTGGAGCCCGCTGAGCTCGGCGGCCGCATGGCCGACGACCCGCTTCACCTCCTCGGGGTCCCCCAGGTCCAGTCCGTACGACGCCACGCCCACCTCGACCGGACGGGTCCGGTGGGTGACGGCGACCCGGGCCCCGCGCTCGATCAACATCTCGGCGATCGCGCGGCCGAGACCGCCGGAACCGCCGATGACGAGGGCCCCGCCTTCGAGACCGTGGAAGTCAGCCGTGTTCACGCGGGGGCTCACGCGCTCGCGTTGACGTCGATCGTGTGCCAGCCGGTCGCGCCGTCGGGCAGGACGTCGGCCACCGCACCGGTCTGCGAGTGGCCGGCCTTGTCGACGGCCCGGACCCGGATCTGGTGCTCGCCCTGGTCGAGGTCCACCGTGGTCCGCCACTGCACCCAGGTGTCGATGTTGGGGGTGGCGGCGAGCTCGGTGGGCTTCCACGCGCCGCCGTCGACCTGCACCTCGACGGCGGAGATCCCGGTCTGCTGGAACCACGCGACACCGGCGACGACGACGTCGCCCGCGGGCACGTCGTCGCCGTCGTGGGGAACCTCGATCTTCGAGGCGATCTTGACCGGGCCCTGCTCGGACCAGCCCTTGCTCGTCCAGTAGGCGTCGATCTCGTCGAAGCGGGTGACCTCCATGTCCACGACCCACTTGGTCGCGGACACGTAGCCGTAGAGACCGGGCACGATCGTGCGCACCGGGAAACCGTGCTCGATCAGCAGCGGCTCGCCGTTCATCGCCACCGCCAGCATCGCGTTGCGTTCGTCCATCAGCGCACCCAGCGGCGTGCCGCAGGTCCAGCCGTCCTCGGACGTCTGGAGCACCGCGTCCGCACCTTCCTGCGGTCCGGCCTCGGCGAGGATCGCGGCGAGTCGGACACCGCTCCACCACGCGTTGCCGATCAGGTCGCCGCCGACCTCGTTGGACACGCAGTTGAGCGTGATCCAGTCCTGGGTGATCTCGCGGGACACCAGGTCCTGGTAGCTCAGCGTGATCTCCCGATCGACCATGCCGTGGATCCGCAGCTGCCAGTCGGCCGGCTCGATGGTCGGCTTGATGAACGCCGTGTCGATCAGGTAGAAGTCCTCGCTCGGCGTCTGCCAGAGCGAGACGTTCTCGATGTCGAAGCTGGCGCCGTTGGGGACGTCCGGTGCGGTGATGCCCTCGATCCGCAGCAGCCGACGGCTCTCCTCGGCCCGACGGCGCGCGCTGCCGGCCAGACGTCCGATCAGTCCGCCGAAGGCGGCGAACCCGGCGGTGGCACCGGCGGCGATGAAGAAGTGCCGGCGCGTGTGCATCGGCTCGACGGCCGGTTCGTCGCCGTCGGCGACCATCTCCCAGCGCCGCAGCCACTCCGCCAGGATCGCCAGCGCGACGATCCAGCTGAGCAGGCCCACGACGATCGGTGCGAAGTCGATCGGGCTCGGGGTGGGCTTGGCGAGCACCGCGACCACGGCGACGCCGGCCAGCGCGCAGAAGCCGACCATCGCGGCCCACCAGCGGGTCCGGGCGAGCCGGCCGAGCACCGCGAACGTGACGGCCAGGAACAGCATGATGCCGAGGACGAGGATCTTCTTGTCGTCCTTGTCGAAGGTGTCGATCGCCCACTTCACGACCGACCCGGGCGTCAGGTCGGCGAACCCCTCGGCGACCACGACGACCGGGGATTCCCGTACGTGGAGCAGCGCCGCGGCGGCGTAGCTCAGGGCCAGGCCGACCGCACCGGACAGGATTCCGGCGAAGGCCCACCAACCGCGGGATGTCTTCACAGGGCCGATTGTCCCTCAGGCATGATCAGGGCGTGAACCCAACCGCCAACGGGAGTGTCGCCGCTGCGCTCGCCGGCCTGCGCACCGGCATCGGCACCGACGTCCACCGCCTCGTCCCGCGCACGGCCGACGACGCCCCGATGGCACTGGGCGGACTGCTCTGGCCCGACGAGGACCAGCGCCTCGAGGGGCACTCGGACGCCGATGTCGCCGCCCACGCCGTCTGCGACGCACTGCTCTCGGCCTCGGGCCTCGGCGACCTCGGGAGCAACTTCGGTACGGCGGAGCCGGAGTGGTCCGGCGCGAGCGGAGCCGCCCTGCTCGGCGAGACCCGGCGCCGGGTCGAGGCGGCCGGATTCGCCGTCATCAACGTCGCCGTCCAGGTGATCGGCAACCGCCCGAAGATCGGGCCACGCCGGGCGGAGGCCGAAGCCGCGCTGTCCGGGGTGCTGGGTGCGCCGGTCTCGCTGTCCGCCACCACGACCGACGGGCTGGGCCTGACCGGTCGCGGCGAAGGAGTCGCGGCGATCGCGACCGCCCTGATCACGACGACGGACTGACCAGGACGCCGGCCGCCGGTCCGCCATTCGGCGTCAGGCGGAGGCTGCCGCAGCCTTGCGGTGCCCGACCAGCACGACGCCCTCGACCACCTTGACGTCGTACGCCGGAACGGCGGCGTGGACGTCGTCGAGGCACCGACCGCTGCGCAGGTCGAAGGCGTGCCGATGCGCCGGTGACGCAACGAACGGGGTCTCCCCGCGGCGGCCGACGATGCCCTTCGAGATGCCGCCGATCGCATGCCGCGCGAACGGGTCGTGGTTGCCCAGCGCGTAGACCGCGTCGTCCCCCGTCCGGAAGATGGCGATCGCCTGCCCATGCACGAGCGCGGTCACACCGCGATCGACCTCGAGCTCGGCCATCCGGCAGACCGGCTGCCATTCCTCCACGGCCCCGCGACCTGTCATGCCTGTGAACGTAGGTCGGAGTTGTTCTCGCCAGCGTTTCGCTGTGTAACGGGGAGGAAAACGCTTTCTCCCAGTTGCTCGGCTCCCGGCCGCTGCCCGGCATCCCGATCGGGCTACTCTCGGCCGGTGCCAACAGCTGCAGTGGTCGTGCTCGGCGCCGGGAGCGGCACCCGCGTCGGCGCGGACGTGAACAAGGTGTTGTTGACCCTGCGGGACCGACCGCTGCTGGCCTGGTCCGTCCAGACCGCCCTGTCCGTCCCCGGCGTCGACCCCGTCGTCGTGGTCTGCCGACCGGGCGAGCGCACCACGATCGCCGAGGCACTGGCACCTCACCTCGGGGACCGGGAAGTGCTCCTCATCGACGGCGGCGCCACTCGCCAGGCCTCCGAGCAGGCGGCCCTGGACCTGCTCGCTCCCCGCGTCGCCGCCGGCGAGATCGACGTCATCGCCATCCACGACGGCGCCCGGCCGCTCGCCCGCGCCGACCTGTTCGCGCAGGTCATCACCATTGCCCGGGAGTACGGCGGCGCCGTACCCACGCTCGAACTGGCAGGCCTGTTCCCCCGCTCGGACCGGGCCCTCGTCGGTGTCCAGACACCGCAGGCGTTCCGGGCCGCACCACTGATCGCGGCCTACGCCGCGGCGACAGCGGCCGGCTTCGACGGGACCGACACCGCAGCCGCGTTCGACCGGTTCGCACCCGGCGCAGGCACCATCCGGGCGGTCCCCGCCGGGGCGAGGAACCTCAAGGTCACCTTCGCCGAGGACCTGCCGGTGGCCGAGGCACTGCTCGAGCAGTAGCCGGCCGGCCAATCAGGGCCGTCAGGGCCGGTCGGTCAGGGCGGCCAGGACCGCGATGTCCTCGTCCGAGGACACCCGTCGGGCCTCGGGAGGCGCCTCGACGAACGCGACCCGCTCGTCGCCGTACCGCTCGCGCAGGAGCGCGACCAGCTCGACGAAGTCGGTCGAGGGCAGGTCTCCGCCCTCGCCGAACAGGTCCTCCACGACAGAGGCGGGCAGCACCACCGGCGAGCAGATCGCGACCAGCTGGTCGCGATCGACCGTCTCGCCCAGGGCGCCGTCGTCCACGACCTTGACGGTGTCGGTGACCGGACGGACCCCGACGATGATCCGGTCCTCGACCCCGGCCTTGTCGGCGCAGCGGGCGAGGAAGGCCGGCGGGGTCATCGGGCACAGCGGGTCGTGCAGCAGCACGGCCTCGCCACGCTCGGCGACGAACTCCCACGGCACGCTCTGGTCGATCAGGTCGACCCGCGCCTCGCCTGCGGCCCAGGCGGCGGCAGCGACGAGCGATTCACCATGGATCAGGTGGTACGGCAGGGCGCCCCGGCCCTCGTCGACCACCATCCCCGAGACAGGGGCGTAAATGTCGACGACGTCATACGGATGCGGGTTCATCAGAACCCCACCGTATGACGTCGTCGATTCAGATCGGGGCGGACCCTACGAGGCGAGGACCTCGTCGAGGATCGTCTCGGCCTTGTCCTCGTTGGTGTGCTCAGCGAGCGCGAGCTCGGAGACGAGGATCTGACGAGCCTTGGCGAGCATCCGCTTCTCGCCGGCCGACAGGCCACGGTCACGCTCACGGCGCCACAGGTCGCGGACGACCTCGGCCACCTTCATGACATCGCCACTGTGCAACTTCTCGAGGTTCGCCTTGTAGCGACGCGACCAGTTGGTCGGCTCCTCGACGTGCTCGGCCCGAAGAACGCCGAACACACGGTCCAGGCCTTCCTTGTCCACCACGTCGCGGACCCCGACAAGATCGAGGTTGCAGGCAGGAACCCGGACAACCAGGTCCTGCTGGGCGACGATCCGGAGAACGAGGTACTCCCGAGGTTCCCCCTTGATCGTCCGCATCTCGATGTTTTCGATGACCGCAGCCCCGTGATTGGGGTAGACGACCGTTTCGCCGACGGTGAAAGTCATATGTGAAAAGCCCCTTCCTAGGGTGACCTATGCTACCACGCCCCGGGCCAGTCCCAGAAAGCGTTTGCGCAGGTCAGGGCCGCAATAGCTGGCTTGACAACGGGGGTGAGGTGTGTTCGGCCAGCACGGTTGCCCCGTGAGACAGATCACCTGACCGGGGTACGACGACCCCCCACCGGCCATCGGACCGACATCGATGTGGGACGGACGTTTCGGCGGGCCCGCGCACACGGGGCCGGACCGTGGTCAATACTGCTCGGCATGGCAAAGACGCAGCGTTGGCGACGCGGCCGCCCTGCCGGGGAGGACACCAGCTCTGTGGAGGAGCAGGTCGACCCCGCGGAGGCGTCCGCGCCCGAGGGGACGGCCGCCGAGGTTCCCCTCGAGGCGGACCTCGACGCGGACCCGGATGCGGGCCTCGAACCTGACCTCGACGCAGACCTCGACCCTGACCTCGAGGCCGAGTCGGAGGCAGAGTCGGAGGCAGAGCCGGACCTGGACGACGCCGCACTCGAGGCCGACCTCGATCCCGACGCGGAGACCGGGCTCGACGAGGTTGATGACGCCGAAGCCGACGCCGAGGACGAGGACGACGACTTCTACGGCGGCGTCGTCGAGCCGACCTACGAGCCGGCCACCGGCCTGGTCGGTGTGCTGTTCGGCGGCCGCAATCCCGCCGAGGTCGTCCCGTTGCAGCTCCTGCAGGCGGCGCACGCCAAGCAGGCCATCGGCACCGCTGTCGCGATGGGCCTCGTGGCCGCGATCGCCGGCCGCCCGGCCCGCGAGGCGGGCGTCGTACTCCTCGCCGTCCTGGTCGGCCAGACCATCCTCGGCTGGCACAACGACATCGTCGACCGCCAGCGCGACAAGTCCCACGACCTCAAGGGCAAGCCGCTCGCGATGGGACGCCTCCAGCCCGAGACGGTCTGGTACGCGATCGTGGTGGCGACCTTGCTGCTCGTGCCGTTGTCCATCACCACCGGCATCCGCGCCGGTTGCCTGTACCTCGCAGCGGTCGCCGTCGGGATGCTCGGCAACATCGTGCTCCGCACCGGTTTCTTCTCGTGGTGGTCGTGGGCGGCGTCGTTCGCGCTGCTGCCCGCGTACCTGTCCTATGGCGGCTGGGGAGGCCAGGCCGTCGGCAGTGCCCCCGAGACGTCGATCGTGGTCCTGTCGGCCCTGCTCGGCATCGGCATCCACTTCCTGCGCGCCGTGTGGGGCCTGGTTGCCGACCACGAGGACGGCTGGACCTATCTGCCGCTCAAGCTGGGCCTCAAGCTCGGGGCGACGCGATTGCTGGCCCTCGCCACTCTCTACACAGCGGTGATCACCATCCTGCTCGTCGTGATGGGCGCCAAGGTCGGCCTCAGCCGCTGACCATCAGTCCGAGCCGGACGCCTCGCCGATGCCGGAGACCGCTAGAGTGTGGCCGCTCCCGCGGCGTACGCCACCGGGAGCACCGACCCGGAACCAGGGGCCGTTGCAACGGCCGATGAAGAGAGAGCTGCGGAGGCCTGCCGAGATGCACCACCTGCGCCCGACTGCGATCGCCGGACTGCTGCTGGCCCTCGTGCCCGCCGCCATGACCCTGTCGTCCTGCGGCTTCGACTACCCCACCGACCGCGTCAACACGATCGCTGCCGGTGAGAACAACCGGGAGGCCACGGTCGACGCCCTCGGCATCCGGCTGCTCGCCTCCGCCACCGGCAAGGGCCGCCTGATCGGGTCGCTCGCGAACAACCTCGACAAGGACGCCGCGCTGGACTCGGTGACGTCGCCCGAGGGCAAGGCCACCGCGAAGTTCGAGGCCGTCGAGATCCCCGGCCGCAAGGCGGTCAACCTCGCCGAGGACGCCGTCATCCCCGTGACCGGCGACTTCACCGCCGGCGACGTCGTCACCCTCGAGCTGGGCTTCAGCACCGGCGAGACGGTCAGCCTGAACGTCCCGGTCGTCAAGAACTGCTTCCAGTACACCCAGATCCCGACCGAGGCAGCCGAGGGCGAGGCCGAGGAGTCGGACCACGCCGAGGACGGCGAGGCCGCCGACGCTGCTGCCGAGGAAGAGCACGCCGAGGAGTCGGAGCACGCCGGGGACGAGCACGCGGAGGAGGGCGGCGACGCCCGCTTCAACTGCGCCGACGAAGCCCCCGCTCCGGAGGGCGCTCACTGATGGCGTTCACGCTCATCCTGCTCCGCCACGGCGAGAGCGAATGGAACGCGAAGAACCTCTTCACCGGCTGGGTCGACGTTGCCCTGACCGACAAGGGCCGCGCCGAGGCCGTCCGTGGCGGCGAGCTGCTGAAGGAAGCCGGCCTGCTGCCGGACGTCCTCCACACCTCGCTGCAGCGCCGGGCGATCAACACCGCTGCGCTCGCCCTCGACGCCGCCGACCGGCACTGGATCCCCGTCCGCCGCTCCTGGCGCCTCAACGAGCGCCACTACGGCGACCTGCAGGGCAAGGACAAGGCGCAGGTCCGCGAGCAGTACGGCGAGGACCAGTTCATGCTCTGGCGCCGCTCGTTCGACATCCCGCCGCCGCCGCTGGACGACAGCAGCGAGTTCTCACAGTCCGCCGACCCCCGGTACGCCGACCTCGGCGATGAGCTGCCGCGCACCGAGTGCCTCAAGGACGTCATCACCCGCCTGCTCCCCTACTGGGATGCCGGGATCGTGCCGGACCTCCGGGCCGGCAACACCGTCCTGGTCGCTGCCCACGGCAACAGCCTGCGCGCGATCGTGAAGCACCTGGACCAGATCAGCGACACCGACATCGCCGGGCTCAACATCCCCACGGGCATGCCGCTGGTCTACGAGCTCGACGAGACCACCCTCGCGCCGACCGTTCCTGGCGGGCGCTACCTCGACCCCGAAGCGGCTGCAGCTGCTGCGGCGGCCGTGGCCAACCAGGGCCGCTGACCAGAGACACCACAGTCCGATTTCGACGGACCCTTGCCGTTCGGGTCCACACACGCCGTCAGACTGATTCAATCTGACGGTGCTCCGACGCCTGCTCTCCGCCATCGTCCTGTCCCTGCCCCTCGTGGCGGCCGGACTGGTGCCGCTCGCACCGGCGCGCGCCGAAGGCACGCCTGCGGAGACTGGCATCTACCTGGATGGCAGGTCGACGCTCATCCACTACGGCGAGTCCGACTCGTTGAACGTCAGGGTCATCAGCGAAACCGGAGTGCCGCCCGACGGCACGGTGTCCGTCGAGATCGACGGCCAACGCATCGGCGGAGGCACGCTGAGTCCCACGCCGGACGACATCCCCGCCAGCGAGGCCGTCGTCCCCTTGCCACTGCTGGAGCCGGGCGACTACGAGTTCGTCCTCTCCTACGCCGGCAACGAACGGTTCGCCCCGTCGACCTACACCTACGACATCTGGGTGGACAAGACCCCTTCGGCACTGGCCCTGGCCACGACACCCGAGTGGATCTGGGCAGGCGAGCGCGTCACGCTCACCGCCACGGTCGACACCCCGTTTGCAACGGCGGCGGATGCGGCCACGCCCAGCGGAACGGTGACCTTCCGCTACAACCACACGAACCTCGCGGTCCGCCCCGTCGGGCCTGACGGCACGGCAACCCTGACCACGACCGACCTCCCGGCCGGGCTGGTTGACTTGGTGATGATCTACTCGGGCGACAGCCGCTACGACGGGGACTACCTGGCCCGCGACCTCGAGGTCCACCAGGTCGCGACCACCACGGAGCTGTCGGTCACCCCGGCCCCGGCGACGTACGGCGACAACGTACGGATCGAGGCCGTCGTGCGCGCCGACGTGACTGCCCTGGGAGCGCCGACGTCGGGTTCGGTCACGTTCCGGATCGATGGCCACAGCGTGGAGGTGCCGGTGACACCGGTCGGCAATCCGGGCGACGGCGTCTCCTCCGCCGTGCTGGAGAGGGCAGACCTGGCCGTCGGGACCCACACGGTCGGCGCCCGCTTCACCGGGACCGCCGCCTTCGTACCCAGCACCGCCGCCAACCCTGGCCCTCTCGTCGTCACGCGTCGTACGACGACGCTCACCGCGGCGCCGGTCTTCCTCGGCCTGAACCCGTGGCTGCTGCCCAAGGCAGTCCTGCGCGCAACACTGACCGGCAACGGCCGGCCGGTGGCGGGCTACCCCGTCACCTTCACCACCGGCAAGACCCTGCTCTGCACCGCCACGACGGACGCCCAGGGCGTCGCGACGTGCGATGCCAATGCCCAGCGGCTCGGGCTGACCCTCAACGGCGGCTACGTCGCCGCTTACTCCGGAGACGCGAACAACACAGCCTCGTCGGCACGTGGCAACCTCATCGGCTGAGGTCGCACACCGGGCTTCACCGGCTGGCCGGCGAACCTCACCTGTCGGCCAACACCCCGTCGGCCACGACAGCCAGCATCGCGTTCGCTGCCACCGGGTCGAGATCGCTGTTGTCGACGACCGCGGCGACGCCACCCACGAGTCGGCACAGCTGCATGGCGTCGACGTCGCGGCGCATCGAGCCCTCGGCGGCCAGCGCATCGATGACCCGCTGGTTCGCGTCGAGGTAGGTCCGGCACTTCGCCGCGAAGGGTGAGCCCTCGTCACCCAGCGCGCTGGTGATCCGCCACGCAGCGCCCTTGTGACGGGTGAGGAACTCGACGTACGCATCGAACCACGCGAGCAGCCGGTCGCGCGGACTGCCCTCGCCGGCCAGTGACTTCGCCGCCGCGGCATTCACCGTCTCGACCCAGGCCTGGATGGCGGCGTCGTACAGGGCCTCCTTGGTCGGGAAGTGTCGGTAGAGCGTCCCGACTCCGACCCCGGCGGTCTTGGCGACCTCATCCATCGACACGGCGTCGTAGCCCTTCTCGCGGAAGAGCTGACGGGCGATGTCCGCGATGTGCTCACGGTTGCGGACGGCATCGGCGCGCAACGAGTTCACCTTTTTCCTTGCTAAACGGAGACACCCTCCGTATCGTGGAAGAGCAACCGGAGTCACCCTCCGCTAAAGAGTACCCCGGTCACCCCGACCAGAACAGGACATCACCCTTGTCTTCCACCACGCTCTCCCCAGCGGCGCCGCGGTCCACCGACCGCACGACGTCCGCCGGCATCTCCATCGTTCTGCTCGCCCAGCTGATGCTGGTCCTCGACTCCGCCGTCATGAACGTCGGACTCCCCCACATCGCCACCGACCTCAACTTCGGCCCCGCGTCCCTGTCGTGGGTCCTCAACGGCTACGCGCTGGCCTTCGGTGGGCTGCTGCTCCTCGGCGGGCGGCTCGGCGACGTCTTCGGCCGACTCACGGTCTTCTGGGCCGGTCTCGCCGTCTTCACCCTCTTCTCGTTGCTCGGCGGCCTCGCCACCGAACCGTGGATGCTCGTGACGGCCCGCGCCCTCCAGGGCGTCGGCGCCGCCGTCGCCGCACCGTCCGTCCTCGCCCTGATCACCACCACCGCCCGCGACGAGACCGCCCGCAACCGCGGGCTGGCCCTGTTCACCGCCGTCTCCTCGGGTGGCGCCGCGCTCGGCATGCTGCTGGGCGGCGTCCTCACTGACCTGCTGTCGTGGCGCTGGACCCTCTTCATCAACGTGCCGATCGGGATCGCGGTCCTGCTCACCGTGCGTCGGTACGTCGCCGACACTCCCCGTCGCCCGGGCCGCTTCGACGTCGTGGGTGCCGTGAGCGCCACCGGCGCTGCGGTCGCCCTCGTGTGGACCCTGATCAAGGCGCCCGAGCAAGGCTGGGGATCCGCTGCGACCATCGCCGGGCTCGCCCTCGCCGCCCTCCTCGCGATCGTCCTGGTCCTCACCGAGACCCGTCACAGCCACCCGCTCCTGCGCCTGGACCTGCTGCGCAGCCGCTCCCGTGTGGCCACCCTCGTCACCATGGCCGGCCTGTACGGCGGCATGCTGGCCACGTTCTTCCTGATGGTGCAGTACTTCGAGGAGGACCTCGGCTACGGACCGCTGCAGACCGGCTTCGCGTTCCTGCCGATCCCGCTGAGCGTGTTCACCATGTCGCGGATCACCCCACGACTGGTCGCCCGCTTCCGGCAGCCGCCGATCATCGTCGCGGGCGCCACCGGCACGCTCACCAGCTTCATCTTCCTCCTCCAGATCGACTCCACGACGAACTACTGGACCGGCATCTTCCCGGCCCTGCTCCTGATGGGCCTGAGCATGGGCGGCAGCTTCATGCCGATCACCTCGCTCGCGCTGCTCGGCGTCGAGCCCGAGCACGCCGGTGCGGCCTCCGGCCTGCTGCAGACCATGCAGCAGCTGGGCGGCGCGGTGGGCCTGGCCGTGGTCGCGTCGGTCTACGCCTCACACAACGTTCCCGGGGACTTCCTGGCCGGGGCACACGCCGGGTTCGCCGCGGCCGCGATCATCGCCGCG
>NZ_JBMCZA010000212.1:72487-77745 GCF_048654705.1 Nocardioides sp. CPCC 206348 | reverse complement strand
CGGGCGGTCGCCGTACCGGCTCCAGAGGCCATCCGGGCCGAGGTCGAGGTGTCCTGACCCCGGAGATGCAGATCGGCCCGCCCCGTTGGCACGGGGCGGGCCGGTTCGTCTGTGCAGGCCTCAGGCAGCCGGGACCGGGTTGTGCCCGGTCACCACGAAGATGACGCGGTTCGCGATCGAGACCGCGTGGTCGGCGATGCGCTCGTAGTAGCGGCCGAGCAGGGCGATGTCGACGGCCGCCTCGACGCCGTGCGACCAGTCGTCGGAGAGCAGTTCGGAGAAGCTGGTACGACGAAGCTGGTCCATCTCCTCGTCGTCGCGACCCAGGGCGATGGCGGCCTCGACGTCGCGGCCTGCGATGACGTCACAGACGCGGGCGACCATGTCCTCGGCCACCTCGGCCATCCGCGTCATCGTCGGGCGGGCCTCCTCGGGCACGGCGACGTCGGGCACCCGCAGGCGTGCGACCTTGGCGACGTGCACGGACAGGTCACCCATCCGCTCGAGCTCGGCGACCATCCGCAGCGCTGCGACGACGGTGCGCAGGTCGCGGGCGACCGGCTGCTGCAGGGAGAGCAGGCTGAAGGCGTTCTCCTCGACCTGCTCGCGGGCGCGGTCGATCGCGGCGTCGTCGCTGATGACCTTCTCCGCGATCGTGGAGTCACCGGTCATCAGGGCCGTGGTGGCCTGGCCGACGGCGACCTGGACCCGGCGGGCAATGCCCGCGAGGTCCTCGAAGATCGCATCGAGCTGGTCAATGTAGGCGTCACGCATGTGGCAGAGACTAGGGAACAGAGGTGACCAACCGGCGCATGCCGGTGAACGGGGGGTGAACATCGCGAAGGTCGGGCTCGCCGATTCCCGGCGCAAACCGCGCCGAGCCGTACGATCGAAACGTGGAACCGACGACGCAGGCCTTCCTGGCCGCGATCCTCGGCGCCCTCGTGTCCGGCGGCGCGATGTTCGCCTGGTACCTCAGTGATCGTCAGCAACGACAGTACGTCGCTCCCGAGGAACCACAGGTGCCGGACGGGGTCGCCGCCGTGCTCTCCGTGCTGCGCAGCAGCGCGGTCGTCGTCGACGAGTCCGACGTCGTCCTCAAGGCCTCCGCGCCGGCGTACGCCATGGGCTTCGTCCGCGGCACCAGCCTGCTGTCGGAGGAGCTCGGCAACCTGATCCGCAAGGTCCGCCGCGACGGCCAGATCCGCGAGACGGAGCTGATCGTGCCGCGGGCGGCCGGTGTCCCCCGCCACGTCACGGCCCGGGTCGCGCCGCTCGGCTCGCGGCTGGTCCTGGCCCTGGTCGAGGACCGGACGCGCGAGCGACAGGTCGACGCCGTACGGCGCGACTTCGTCGCCAACGTCAGCCACGAGCTGAAGACGCCGATCGGCGCGATCCGGCTCCTCGCGGAAGCGGTACAGGACGCCTCGGACGATCCCGAAGCGGTCTACCGCTTCGCGTCGCGCATGCTCACCGAGAGCGACCGGTTGTCGCGGCTGATCCTGCAGATCATCGAGCTCTCGCGGCTCCAGGGCGACGAGCCGATCGACTCCCCCACGCCCGTCTCGATCGACGAGATCGTCGCTGCTGCCGTCGACGGCAGCAGCATGAACGCCACCGCGAAGGACATCTCGATCATCGCCGAGGGCGACGAGGGCCTGAAGGTCCTCGGCAGCGAGAAGCAGGTGAGCGCTGCCGTGGCCAACCTGGTCGCGAACGCCGTCGCGTACTCCGAACCGAACTCGCGCGTCGTCGTCACCCGCAAGCGGGTCGGCGCCGCGATCGAGATCTCGGTGATCGACCAGGGCATCGGCATCCCCGAGGCCGAGGTCGACCGGATCTTCGAGCGGTTCTACCGGGTGGACCCCGCCCGCCACCGCTCCACCGGCGGGACCGGCCTCGGCCTGTCCATCGTCAAGCACGTCGCCGCCACCCACGGCGGGGACGTGCGGGTCTGGTCCGTCGAGGGCCAGGGCTCCACCTTCACGCTCTCCCTTCCCCAACACCCCGACCACCACGAGGCGAGGCCGCTCATCCGGCTCGCCCCCCTTGCGTCCGGACCGGATTCCCCGGACGTACGCACCGAAGATCAGGAGAAGTCCCCATGACCCGAGTGCTTGTCGTCGAAGACGAGGAGAGCTACAGCGATGCCCTCGCCTACCTGCTCCGCAAGGAAGGCTTCGAGGTCGCGATCGCCGCAGACGGCAACGAGGCGCTGAAGGAGTTCGACCGCAACGGCGCCGACATCGTGCTGCTGGACCTGATGCTCCCGGGCATCCCCGGCACCGAGGTCTGCCGCACCATCCGGCAGACGTCGAACGTCCCGGTGATCATGGTCAGCGCGAAGGACGACGAGGTCGACAAGGTCGTCGGGCTCGAGCTCGGCGCCGACGACTACGTCACCAAGCCGTACTCCCCGCGCGAGCTGGTCGCCCGGATCCGCGCCGTGCTGCGCCGCGGCAACGAGGCCGAGCTGCTCCCCGACACCCTCGAGGCCGGACCGGTCCGGATGGACGTCGAACGCCACGTCGTCACCGTCGACGGCGTCGAGCAGCGGTTGCCGCTCAAGGAGTTCGAGCTCCTCGAGATGTTCCTGCGCAACCCCGGCCGGGTGCTGACCCGTGGTCAGCTCATCGACCGCGTCTGGGGCTCGGACTACGTCGGCGACACCAAGACGCTCGACGTCCACGTGAAGCGGCTCCGCGCCAAGCTCGAGCCGGAGCCGAGCGAGCCGAAGTACCTCGTCACCGTGCGCGGGCTGGGCTACAAGCTCGAGGTCTGACCTGGGTCTCGAGACGGTCGCTGAGCGACCTCCTCGACCTCCTCGACCTCCGCAGGCGGATCGCACTCGAGGGCGACGTCCGCCGCAGGCTCGACGGTCGCGACCGCCGCGCTGCGCCCGCCCGCGGCCACCAGGCACCCCACCAGGATCAGCGGGAAGCCGACGATCATGCCGTTGGTGATCTTCTCGTCGAGCACGATCACGCCGAGCACGATCGCCACGGCGGGGTTGACGTAGGTGATGATCGTCGACCGCGTGGGTCCGGCCTCCTTGATCAGGTCGAGGAAGACCACGAAGGCCAGCGCGGTGCACACCAGGGACAGCACGCCGATGCTGACCCAGGCCTCGGTGGGCAGGCCGGTGGGCGGGTTCGCCACCCCGAAGGGTGCGTAGACGACGGCCGTGAGCGTCAGCGCGCAGGCCATCACGCCGAGCCCGGAGACGTCGGAGAACCAGCGCGCCAGGATCAGGGGTCCGGCGGCGTAGCAGATCGCGACGCCCAGCATCTCCGCCACGGCCAGCATGTCGAGGTGACCGAGGTCGAGCCCGACCAGGCACGCCACGCCGGCGAAGCCCAGGACCAGCCCTCCCAGCTGCTTGAGCGTGAACCGCTCGGCGTGGGCCGTGATCAGGAACGCCAGCGCCCCGAACAACGGCACCGCGGCGACCAGCAGTCCGGCGAGCGACGAGGAGATCCGTTGCTCCGCGTGCCCCAGGAGCACCCACGGAATCATGATCTCGATGACCGCGAACAGGACCAGCGGCTGCCAGCGGGCGAGCACCGCGGCAACCTCGCGGCGCATCAGCGCGATCGGCAGCAGGACCACGGCCGCGAGCGCCGTACGCAGGAAGACGAGCTCGGCCGGCGACACGTGCTCGACGGCGATCCTGATGAAGAGGTAGGGCAGGCCCCAGATCAGGCACATCGCCAGGAACAGGGTCCAGCCGCGGTTCGTCACTCCCTCACCCTAGGGACTGGCACCGACAACTCCCCATCGATTTCTTGCCAGTCCATGTCGAGAACCCGCCAAGGGCTCCGTCCCTGGGGTGAAGGTGGCAAGAATGGCCACCTCGGACCCAAGGAGACCACGATGGCCAAGTACCTCTTGCTCAAGCACTACAACCGCACCAGTGGCCCGGACTGGCTGCCCGGCACCAACGTGCCGATGGACCAGTGGGAGCCGGACGAGATCACCGCCCACGTCGAGTTCATGCGGACGTGGGCCGACGAGATGGCCGAGCGTGGCGAGTTCGTCGACGGGCAGGCGCTGGAGCCCGCGGGCACCTTCGTCCGGTACGACGGCGAGGGCAAGCCGCCCGTCACCGACGGCCCGTTCCCGGAGACCAAGGAGCTGATCGCCGGCTGGATGATCATCGACGTCGACTCGCAGG
This sequence comes from Nocardioides sp. CPCC 206348, assembly GCF_048654705.1. Classification (NCBI taxonomy): domain Bacteria; kingdom Bacillati; phylum Actinomycetota; class Actinomycetes; order Propionibacteriales; family Nocardioidaceae; genus Nocardioides; species Nocardioides sp. CPCC 206348. Next base: position 73,571 of record NZ_JBMCZA010000212.1, on the reverse strand, counting down.
AGCGGGCCTACGAAGCGGCTGCCAGCCTGTCGGCCGCGCCCGGGAAGGGCGGCCGGCCGATCCACGAATGGATCGAGGTGCGCCCGTTCTACGGCGAACCGCCCGTGGTCACCGAGTGAACGAGGACCTGCTGCGGGAGCTGACCCCGCAGGTCCTGGGCGTCCTCGTCCGTCGCGGCATCGAGTTCGCGGCGGCCGAGGATGCCGTCCAGGAAGCCCTTCTCGAAGCCGTACGGCGATGGCCGGACGCCATGCCCGACGACCCGCGTGCGTGGCTGATCACCGTGGCCGGCCGGAAGATGATCGATGAGCACCGCTCCGTGTCGGCCCGCAACCGGCGCGAGCTCCAGCACCACCTCGAACCCGACCCCGGGCCGACCGAGCAGGCCGACGACACCCTGCTCCTGCTGAGCCGTTGCTGCCACCCGGACCTCACGCCGGCGTCCGCGGTGGCGCTGACCCTGCGGGCGGTCGGCGGCCTGACCACGGCGCAGGTCGCGCGGGCGTTCCTGGTGCCGGAGGCGACGATGGCGCAGCGGATCTCCCGCGCCAAGCGGACGATCGACGGGCAGCCGTTCGAGCGCCCCGGCGAGGTCACCGCCGTGCTCCGTGTGCTCTACCTGATTTTCAACGAGGGCTTCACGGGCGAGGTCGACCTCGCCGAGGAGGCGATCCGGCTGACCCGGCAGCTGGCTGCCACGACCGACCCTTCGACAGGCTCAGGGCAAGGGGCAAAAGCGGAAATGGACGGCCTCCTGGCGCTGATGTTGCTGCACCACGCGCGCCGGGCCGCCCGCCGTACCGCCACCGGCACGCTCGTGGCGCTCGCCGACCAGGACCGGTCCCTGTGGGACACGGTGATGATCGGCGAAGCGGTCGCGATCCTGCAGGGCGCGCTGGCCCGCGACGCGCTGGGCGAGTACCAGGTCCAGGCCGCGATCGCCGCCCTCCACGACGACGCCGCCCGCGCCGAGGAGACCGACTGGGTCCAGATCCTGGAGTGGTACGACGAGCTGGTCCGCCTGTCCCCCAGCCCGATGGTGCTGCTCAACCGGGCGGTCGCCGTCGGGGCGGCCGACGGTCCG